>MWAC01000296.1 GCA_002068815.1 Firmicutes bacterium ADurb.Bin467
GATGAGAGCCACGACAAACCGATGCTGCCTGCGTCCAGGGACTGCCGCAGCGCGCGGATGTGCTCCGGCGTCGTGCCGCAGCAGCCACCGAGCAGCGACGCGCCGCCCTCGGCGAGCTTTTTCGAGTCCGGCGCGAATTCCTCGGGCGACACATGGAACTCCGCGCGGCCGTTGACGATCACCGGCAGCCCCGCGTTCGGGTTCACGGCGATCGGCACGCTCACCGTCCCGACGAGCGCGGGCAGGAACTCGAGCAATTGCTTCGGCCCGAGCCCGCAGTTGAAGCCGACGGCGTCCGCGCCGAGCGACTCCGCGACCGTCGCCGCGGCGACGACGTCCGCGCCGGTCAGCAGCCTGCCGGTTTCGTCGAACGTCATCGTCGCGATGACCGGCAGCGCGCAGGCGTCCTTCGCGGCGAGCAGCGCGGCCTTCAATTCGTAGAGGTCGGTGAACGTCTCGAACAGCAGCGCGTCCGCGCCGGCGTTCAAAGCGCAGGCCGCGATCTCCCGGAACAGCGAATACGCGCCCTCGAACGGCAGGTCGCCCATCGGTTTGAGCAGCTTGCCGAGCGGCCCTATGCTCGCGGCGACATACGCGTCCCGACCGGAGTCTGCAATCGCCTCGCGCGCGGCGCGGACACCCGAGGAGACGACGGATGCGAGGTCGTTTCCATACTTCAGTCGGTTTGCGCCGAACGTGTTCGTCTCGAGGATGTCCGCTCCGGCCGCGAGGTAGGCCGCGTGCACTTCCCGGACGACCGCGGGGGCGGTCAAATTCATCCGCTCGGGGAGCTCCCCCAGGGCGAGGCCGCGCGACTGCAGCATCGTGCCCATCGCGCCGTCGAGGATCAAAAGCTCCCTTCCGAGCCTATCGCGGAGATTCCGCATCGCCGTCCCTCCTTGAAGCGCAGTCTGTCTTCGGGCACGCGGCGCAGCCCGCGCCGGGCGCGCGGCGCCTTTCCCCGATGCCGACGATCGCCGTCACCGACTTCTCCGGCAGCATCATGTATCCGTCCGTGAGCGTCATCCCGAGCCGCCGCCCGAGGTCGAGGATTTGAAACATCGCCCTCTGGTTCGAGATGTCGAGGTCTCCGTAGCCGGGGCTGAATCGCGGGCGCAGGAACAGACCGGAGTCGGCGGGCAACAGCGTCTCCTGCATGTCGTCCAGGTACTGTTCGAGCATCGCCGCGCACGCGGCCTGCCATACGCTCGCGCGCGGGAGGTCGAGCGCCGCGTACTTGCGCAGCAGCCGGTCCGCGCCCGCGCCGAGCGTCGCCGCGACGAAGAACGCCTCCCGGCAGCCCGCGAGGTTCTTCGCGAGCTTCGCGCTCTCGAAGCGGAAGTCGCCGACTTCGGTCGCTTTTTCGGACACGGCAATCGCCATCCTGCGCGAGACGCCGGCCGGTCGAATTTCCGACCGGAGTTCGTCCGACACCGATCGTATCAGCAAAAGGAGACCCTGGTCTGGTTTCGCATTTCCGAGGTAGCGCAGCACCTCTTTTTCCGGGATGCCGCTCATCGGAAGATCTCCGAGAGGTTCAACATGATGCTGCCCGCGATGTCCGGCTGGTTCATCGTGTAGATGTGCACGTGGCTGACGCCGTTCGCGATCAGATCGATGATCTGCTCGGTCGCGTAGGCGATGCCCGCCTGCTTCATCGCGGCCGGGTTGTCCGAAAAGCGGTCGACGATCGCGCGGAAGCGCGGAGGAACCGTCGTCCCGGAGAGCTGGAAGATGCGCTTGACCTGCTTTTCGCGCGTGACCGGCATGATGCCCGCGATGACCGGCACCTGTATGCCGTGCTTCAAAAGCCGGAACAGGAAGTTGTAGAGGATGTTGTTGTCGAAGAACATCTGCGTCGTCAGAAATTCGCAGCCCGCGTCGACCTTGCGCCGTATGCCGTCGAGGTCCGCGCGCTTGCTCTCGGACTCCGGATGCCCCTCCGGGTAGCACGCGCCGCCGACCGAGAAGCCCCCGAAGCGGCGGATCTCCCCGATCAGGTCGCTCGCGTGCGCATAGTCCATCCGGAGGCTTTCGCGGTTCTCGGGCAGATCGCCTCGGATTGCCAGGATGTTCTCGACGCCGTACTCGCGGAGCTTTTCAAGCGTCGTCAGGATTTCCGCGCGCGCGGTCGACAGGCAGGTCATGTGCGCGAGCGCCGTCACGCCGTTTTCGACCTGCACCTCGCGCGCGACCTCGACCGTGTGGTCGCCGGTCGAGCCCCCCGCGCCGCAGGTGACGCTGATGAACGAGGGCTGTAATTGCGCGATCTCGCGGACGACGCGCCTGATGTCGTGCAGCGGCTGCCCGATCTTCGGCGGGAACAGCTCGCAGGAGACCGTCACGCGGTCGCTGCGGATGATGTCGATGACGCGCATGCGCATTTCCCCCGTCGCTTGTATGATTATCCATTATTCTATAGCGTCCGGGGTGAAATTACAAGCGCCGTTCTTGACAATCCCCGCGAATCTGTTACAATTTACAGGAAATGCTATGCTTGGTAATCGCTGATTTATTCGGCGGCGGGATTGCCGGTCGCTTTTCCGCCCCCACTGTGTCGCTCGCTCGGTCAACGTAGCTCCGCTACGCCTCCCTCGCGGCTCCGTGTGGGGACGAAAAATCGCCTCGGCGCTCCACCACCTCATTAAATCAGTGCTTGCCAGCCCTGAGTTTTCGTATCGCGGATCACGAGCGCGAAAAACCCGCTGATCGCGTCGCTGCGCGCGCTGAAGGCGAAGAAGGCGCGCGAGGACACGGGGCTGTTCCTCGTCGAGGGCGAGGTGATGCTCCGGGAGGCGCTCTCCTCGGGGCTCGCGCCGCGCGCGCTGCTCTCCGAAACCGAGACGGAGCTCGCCGCGCGCTTCCCGGAGGCGCACATCGTTCCCCGCAGCATACTCGAGGCCGTGTGCGACACGAGGACGCCGCAGTCGATGTGCGCGGCGTTCGAAATTCCGGCCTTCGCGCCGCTTGCGCACGCCCCCGACCGGCTCGCCGCGCTCGACGGCGTGCAGGACCCGGGAAACGTCGGGACGATCTGGCGGACGGCGGACGCGGCGGGCCTTCAGGGGCTGCTGCTCGGCGAGGGATGCGCGGACGCGTTCAGCCCGAAGGTGCAGCGCGCGGCGATGGGCTCGGGCTTCCGCCTCCCGGCGATCCCGGCGGAGCCGCTCGCGGAGGCGCTAAGGGAGCTGCGGGCGCGGGGATACAGGGTGATCGCGTCGGCGCTCGACGGGGAGGACTTCCGTCTAATGCCGGACGTGGGCGAGAAATTCGTGCTCGTGATCGGGAGCGAGGCGCGCGGCGTGTCGGACGAGGTGCGGGCTGAGGCGGATTTTCTCGGAAAGCTCCCGATGCGCGGGCGCGCCGAGTCGCTGAACGCGGCGGTCGCGGCGGGAATCATGATGTATGCTTTGATGGACGGGCGGGAGGGTTGCCGATGAGCGGGGTAACGTTCGGAATGGTGCTGGAGGCGCGCGAGCGGCTCCGGGGGATCGTCAGGCGGACGGAATTGGTGCCGTCGCGGACGCTGTCGGGCGACGGCCGCGAGGTGTTTTTGAAGACCGAGAGCTTGCAGCACACGGGCTCGTTCAAGCTGCGCGGCGCGTACAACCGGATTTCGCGGCTGACCGAGGACGAGAGGCGCGCGGGCGTCGTCGCGTCCTCGGCGGGCAACCACGCGCAGGGCGTCGCGCTCGCGGCGAAGATGTTCGGCGTCAAGGCGACGATCGTGATGCCGGAGGGCGCGTCGCTGGCGAAGATCGCGGCCACGCGCGAGCTCGGCGCGGAGGTGATCCTCGACGGCGCGTCGTTCGACGACGCGTTCCAAAGGGCGCTGAAGGTGCGCGAGGAGACCGGCGCGACGCTCGTGCACGCGTTTCAGGACCCGCTCGTCGTCGCCGGGCAGGGGACGGTCGGGCTCGAAATCCTCGAGGACCTGAAGGATGTCGACAGCGTGATCGTGCCGATCGGCGGCGGCGGTCTGATCGGCGGCATCGCGCTCGCGATCAAGGAGCTGCGCCCGCAGGCGCGCGTGATCGGCGTCGAGGCGGAGGCGGCGGACGCGATGGTGCAGTCGCTGAAAAAGGGCGGCCCGGTCATGATCGAGTCCGCGTCGACGATCGCCGACGGCATCGCGATCAAGTACCCGGGCGAACTGACGTACGGGCTTTGCAGGCAGTACGTCGACGAGGTTGTGACCGTCGACGAGGACGAGATCGCGGGCGCGGTGCTCGTGCTTCTCGAGCGGTGCAAGGTCGTCGCCGAGGGCGCGGGCGCGGCGTCGGTCGCGGCGCTTCTGAGCGGCAAGGGCGGCGCGCACGGCAAGGTCGCGTGCGTCGTGTCCGGCGGCAACATCGACGTCACGACGCTGCAGCGCATCATCAACCGCGGCCTCACGAAGGAGGGGCGGCTGACGCACATCGACACCGTCGTCGTCGACCGACCGGGGCATCTGCAGCGGCTGCTCGCCGTCGTCGCCGGCGCGGGCGCGAACGTGATGTCCGTCCGGCACGACCGCGTCGACGAGAGCGCCGGCGCGGGCATGGTCAAGATCGGCCTGACGCTCGAGACGAACAACCGCGCGCACTACGAGAAGGTGCTGCTGGCGGTCAAGGAAGCGGGGCATAGGATCATCGGGCATCGATGAGCATTTGAAGCTCCGGCGGAAGCGGCGACGCGAGGTCGATCCGCCTCTCCGGCGCGTCGATCATGATGCGCGCGGAGTGCAGCGCGAACCGCCCGGGGAGGCGCGCGTCCTCATGGCCGTACAGGAAATCGCCTGCGACCGGGTGGCCGATGTGGGAGAGGTGCACGCGAATCTGGTGCGTGCGCCCGGTCTCGAGCCTGAGCCGGACGAGCGAATATTCGCCGAAACAGCCCTCCGCGCGCACGTGCGTGACGGAGGGCTTTCCATTTTGCAAGTCCACGGTGCGCTTGACGCTCGCCTCGCCGACCTTCGCGATCGGGGCGTCGATCGAGAACGCGCCCTCGACGCGCCCTTCGACGACGGCGAGGTACTCGCGCACGAAGCGGTCGGTGTGCAGGAGCTTCTGAAAGAGCTGGTAGCTGTGCGCGTGCTTCGCGACCGCCATCAGACCGCTCGTCCCCTTGTCGAGCCGGTTCAGCGGCCGGAACACGAATGCCGGGTCGGCGAAGTACGCCGCGAGCCGGTTTTCGAGCGTCGGGAGAGACTGCCGCGGCGACCGCTGGCACGAGAGCGGCGCGGGCTTGTCGACGATCAGGAGGTCGCCGTCCTCGTAGACAATCGAAACCGGCTCGAACTCCGGCTCGACCGCGAGCGCGGGCGCGTCCTCCGGGAGCGCCGCGCAGACGACGTCGCCGTCCCGGAGAATATGGTTCGCGCGCGCGGGCGCGCCGTTGACCGTCAGCGCCCCGCGCACCTTCAGCGACGCGAACTGGTGGTAGGACATGCCCATGTCCGAGCGCACGAAGTACTTGAGCTTGCGCCCCTCGTCCTTCGGCTGGGCGGTGCGCGTGAGCGTCGTCACAGGTCGAGCTTGATCTTGAGGAGCTCGAGCTGGTCGGGCTTGACGTCGGCGGGCGTGTCCATCATCAGGCAGTTCGCGCCCTGCGCCTTCGGGAATGCGATCACGTCGCGCAGGCTGTCGCTGCCGGTCAAAATCATCGTGAGCCGGTCGACGCCGAACGCGAAGCCGCCGTGCGGGGGCGTGCCGTACTTAAAGGCGTCGAGCAAAAAGCCGAAGCGGTGCTTCGCCTCCTCGTCCGAGAGCCCGATCATCTTGAACATGCGCGCCTGCATGTCGCTTCTGTGGATGCGGATCGAGCCGGAGCCCATCTCGATGCCGTTGAGCACGAGGTCGTACGCGCGCGCGCGCACGCGGCCCATGTCGGTGTCGAGGTATTGCTCGTCCTCGGGCATCCAGCTCGTGAACGGGTGGTGCATCGCGACGTAGCGGCCGTCCTCCTCGCTGAACTCGAACAGCGGGAACTCCGTGACCCAGAACAGATTGTACTTGCCCTCGGGGATGATCCCGCGGCGGCGGGCAATCTCCTGCCGGAGCGCGCCGAGGCTCTGCAGCACGACGGCGTCCCTGTCCGCGACGAAGAAGAGTATGTCGCCCGGCGCGGCGGCCATGCGCTCGCGAAGCGCCGCGGTAAATTCCTCGGTCAGGAACTTGTTGAACGACGAGCGCGCCGCGCCGTCCTCCTGGAAGGCTACGTAGGCGAGCCCCTTCGCGCGGTAGGTCTTGACGTAGTCGACGAGCGCGTCGATCTGCTTGCGCGTCATGTCGGCGGCGCCCTTCGCGTTGATGCCGCGCACGCGCCCGCCCTCGGCCACCGCCGTTTCGAACACCGGGAAGCCGGAGCCCTTCGCGAGGTCGGAGACGTCGACGAGCTTCATCTCGTAGCGCGTGTCCGGCTTGTCCGAGCCGTAGTTCTCCATCGCGTATTGATAGGTCATGCGCGGAAGCGGAAGCGAGAGCTCGATGCCCATCACGTCCCGAAACATCCGCTGGAACACGCCCTCGATGACGGCCTGTATGTCCTTTTCGTCGATGAACGACATCTCGACGTCGACCTGCGTGAACTCCGGCTGGCGGTCGGCGCGGCTGTCCTCGTCGCGGAAGCAGCGCGCGACCTGATAATAGCGGTCGAAGCCCGCGAGCATCAAGAGCTGCTTGTAGATCTGCGGCGACTGCGGCAGCGCGTAGAACGTGCCGGGGTGCAGGCGGCTGGGCACGAGGAAGTCGCGCGCGCCCTCGGGCGTCGACTTCGTGAGGATCGGCGTCTCGATCTCGGAGAAGCCCTGCGAGCCCATGTGCGAGCGCACGGCATTCAAGAGCTTCGAACGCATGCGGAGGTTGCGCTGCATCGACGGGCGGCGCAGGTCGAGGTAGCGGTATTTCAGCCGCACGAGCTCGTTTTCGTCGACCTTGTCGTCGATGTAGATCGGCGGCGTCTCGCTCCTGTTCAAGAGCTCGCACTCGCGGACGAACACCTCGACGGTGCCGGTCGGGAGCTCCTTGTTGACGGCCTCGGGCGCGCGCAGCCGCACCTCGCCGACCGTCGTCACGACGTACTCGCCGCGCAGCGCCCTGCCCAGCTCGAACGTTTCCCTCGAGCACACGGCCTCGTCGAACACCAACTGCACGAGCCCCTCGCGGTCGCGCAGCCACACGAAGACCACGCCGCCCAGGTCGCGCGTGCGCTGCACCCAGCCGGAGAGGTGGACGTCCTTGCCGGCCATCGTTTCGTTGACCAGGCCGCAGTAGGTGTCGCGTTTGCAGGAAAGCATATTTTATTCTCCCTTCATTTCGAGAAGTATGTTGACGATGTTCTCGCGCGCGACCTCGGCCTCGAGGCCGTTCTCCATGTCGCGCAGCTTGACGGCGTTTCGGGAGAGCTCCTCCTCGGCGACGACGACGACGCGCTTCGCGGCGATCTTGTCGGCGTACTTGAACTGCGATTTCATGCTGCGCGCGGCGTGGTCGAGGTCGGCGCGGAGGCCGTTTTCCCGCAGTTCGCGGACGAGCTTCGCGCCCTCGATGCGCGCGGCGGCGCCCATCGTGACGACGAACGCGTCGTAGAGAGGTTCGGCTTCCGACGCGACGCCCTGCTGGTCCTCGACGAGCAGCATTCTTTCGACGCCCATGCCGAAGCCGACGCCGGGCAGCGACGGCCCGCCGAGCTCCTCGACGAGAGCGTCGTAGCGCCCGCCGCCGCACACGGTGAGAGCTCCGTCCGGCGTCTCGGCGATGATCTCGAACACGGTCTTCGTGTAGTAGTCGAGCCCGCGGACGATCCGGGGGTCGATCCCGTAGGAGATTCCGAGCGCGGAGAGGTATTTCTTGAGCGCCTCGAAGTGCTCCGAGCACTCTTCGCACAAAAAGTCCAGCATCGACGGCGCGTCGGTCAGCTTTCCCGCGTCCTCCTTGCAGTCGAGTATGCGCATCGGGTTCCGCTCGAACCGCTCGTTGCAGGTCCTGCAGAGCGCCGGCAGCTTTTCTTGCAGATACGCCTTCAGCGCGGCCTGATAGGCGCTGCGGCATTCGGGGCAGCCGATCGAGTTGATCGAGAGCTTCAAGCCCGTGATGCCGGACGCCTTCAATACGTCGAGCGCCACCTGTATGACCTCGGCGTCGGCGGAGGCATCCTTCGCGCCGAATATCTCGACGCCGTTCTGGTGGAACTGGCGCAGCCGGCCCGCCTGCGGCTTCTCGTAGCGGAAGTTCGGGCAGGAGGCGTAGAAGAGCTTGCACGGCAGCGGGTCGGCGTAGAGGTGTGCCTCGACGAACGCGCGCACGACGCCGGCCGTGCCCTCGGGCTTCAGCGTGACCGAGCGGCCGCCCTTGTCGAGAAACGTGTACATCTCCTTCTGCACGACGTCGGTTCCGTCGCCGACGCCGCGCTGAAACAGCTCCGTGTGCTCGAAGACGGGCGTGCGAATCTCGCGGTAGCCGGCCAAGCGGCAGACCGAGCGCATGTTCTCCTCGATCCGCTGCCAGCGGTGCGCGCTGCCCGGAAGCATGTCCTGGGTTCCCTTGGGCGCCTGTGTCAGCATGGCGATTCTCCTTTCGGGGATACAGATGACGGATAAAAAAACGGCCCCCGTCCCGACGTAGGGGCGAGGAACTCGCGGTGCCACCCTGCTTGGGCGAAATCGCCCATCTCAAAGCCCGTTAACGCCGGATACGCCCAAGCTCCCGGGTGTCCTTCGCCGGAACCGCAGCGGGCGCTCGCACCGAACCGCCCTCGCTTTGCCGCAACCCTCCGGGTACTCTCCCGCTCATCGCCGGTGCTTCCGATTATAAGGCCAAGCGCCGGAAAAGTCAAGCCGGGCGGGGGAATTAACACAAGGCGCCCCCGTGGGGAGCGCCTATTGAGCCGATGTTTCACTTCTTTCCCGCCAGTCGATCCAGAAAGCGGGCGGTGCGGGGATACCAGTTCGTCTTCTTGATGACCAGGTACCAGATGAAGCCGATGACCGCCGTGACGAGAAAGCACATCGGCGCGGCGGATTCCCCGTCCACCGCGAGCCCGATGGAGCCGAACAGGGCGACCCAGAAGAACACCGGAAGAACCATGTACATCGGCATTATGAACATTTTGACGACCTCCTGTTGTTTTGATGTGCCCATTATAGCGCGGCGGGGAGGGAGAGTGGTTGACAAAAAGTCCACATCTGCATGGCAGGGCCCGCGCCTCTTTCGAAGCGCGGGCCTCAGGGCATCAAAAAACTGCGGTTTTTTGATGCATAGGAAGAATGTGCTTCGGCTCGCTGAAATCCTCACGGATTTCCGGGCGCGATCCTGACGGTAGGAATCGTTTTACCTCCGCT
>MWAC01000297.1 GCA_002068815.1 Firmicutes bacterium ADurb.Bin467
CCTGCCCGCGCAGCGGTACGAGCCGGTCGACCGGATCATAGAGCTCGTCCCGCAGGTGATGTGCGAGCTCAAAAACGCGCTGGCAGGCTGCGGGAAGAAGAAGCAACCCAAGGAGCAGCCGCAGCAGCAGCCCCAGCCGCCCGAACAGCAGCCGGAGCAGTAGAACAACAGCAAAAAGAGGCCGCCCCCGGTTGATGCAACCGGGGGCGGCCTCTTTTTTGTGTCTAGAAGTTTTCGAGGTACATCTTCAGGTTCAATTCCTGCTTCCAGGCGTCCAGCTGCGCGGAGTAGGTATCCGCGAGCTTGTCCTCGAGCGCGGTCGTCTCGACCTTGTCGTGAATCTGCTCGAGCGGCACGGCGCCCGCGGGAATGTCGGCCATATAGTAGATCAGGTGCACGCCGTAGATGCCGCGGACCGGCTCGGAGATGCCGCCGATCTCGGGAATCGCCATCGCGCCCGCGGTGAACGCCGGGTCCCAGAGCGCGGAATTCGCGGCGACCGCGTAGCCGTCCTCGGTCATGCCGGTGTCCTCGTTGAGCTCGGCGATCAGGGCGTTGATGTCCTCGCCGTCGTTGAAGCGCGCCTCGGCGGCCTCGACCTCGGGCATCAGCTCCTGATAGAGCGCGTCCAACTGCTGGTCGATCGCCGCGATTTCGCCGTCGATCACGGCGTCCTCGCGCTTTTCCACGCCCTCCTCGGGCTCGGCGGTCTTCTCGGTGTTCAGCGCGTCCTTCTTGCCGATCAGGTCCGCGTAGCGGGCGGACTGGTCCTCGTCGAACTTAAACAAGATGTGCTTGACGGCGCGGTAGCCCTCGGGGTTCCACGCGATCAAAGTCCCGTTGCTGCGCGCGTTCTCGTAGGCGGAGGGATTGTCCTTGTAGTTCTCCTCGTCGCCCTTGACGAGCTCGTCGTAGGAGGCCTTCACGTCCTCCTCGGTCACGGCGACGCCGCTGGTCACATGGTTGTAGACCTCGTCGCGCAGGTACGACTTGATGTGCGAGTCGAGCAGCTCGTCGTAGCCGTAGCCCATGCCGTTCAGGTACTCCGCGGAGGCGGCGAGGCCCTCGGCCTCGACCGGGTAGCTCTCCTTGAAATACTGCTCGTAGTACATCTTGACGGTGCTCTCGTACGCCTCGGAGGCCTCGGTCTCAAACTGCGCGCGCGCCTCGTCGCTCAGGGCGATGCCGAGCTTGTCCGCCATGAACAGCACGATCTTCTCCTCCACCATGTCGGTGGCGACCTGCTGCTTGACGGTGTCCTCCATGCCGTAGTCCTTCAGCGAGATGCCGTACTGCTGATACATCTGCTCGTAGGCCGCGTACTGCGCCTGCGCGTCCGCCGCCATGACCTCGCCGCCGTCGAACTCGGCGACCAATTCCTTGCGGTGGTACTCCTCCACCTGCGCGGTCAGCTCGGCGACCTGCTGCTCGAGCTCGGCGATGCGCTGGTCCTTCGGGTCCTCGGCCATCGCCATGCCGGATACGGCGATCAGCGCACACAAGAGCGCGCAGAGAAACCTCTTCAAATTCATGCGGTTCCCTCCTGTTTTGATTGACCTGAAGCCGATTATAGCACAAACGCTCGCGGCACTCAATGATTTTGGCAATGATTGCAGCAATGTTCACGGTTTGTTCACGTTTCCATCGCGCAATAATGGAAGGCGACACGCAAAAGCCACACACTTGCTCGAAAGCGCGGGTTTGACATGCGCGCAAATTGGTGTATAATGATTTCGGACAGTCGCATTTGCATGAAAGGATACAGCACCGATGGCGAAGCAGAAGACCAAGTACACGAACATCGGGGGTCAGGCGCTGATCGAGGGCCTGATGATGCGCGGCCCGAAGAGGACCGCGATGGCCGTCCGGAACACCCGCGGCGAGATACAGATCGAGATGTACCCGACGCACGCGAAGGAGCGGTCGAAGATCACAAAGTGGCCGTTCATCCGCGGCATATTCGGGCTGGTGGACTCCCTAAAGCTCGGCTACCGGCTGCTCTCGCGCTCGGCGGAGCTCTCCGGCATCGCCGAGGAGGAGCCGAAGAAAAAAAAGAAGGAACCGTCGGCTTTTTCCAAAAAAATGGAGAAGCTATTGGAGAAGTTCATGATGCCCATTGCCGTCGTGTTCGCGGTGGTCATGGGCGTCGGGCTCTTCATGTACCTGCCCGTGCAGCTCTTCAACTGGCTCGCGCTCGCGTTCCCGGCGATCGCGGGGAGCCATCTGCTCAGGAGCCTGTTCGAGGGGCTCGTGCGCGTCGCGATATTCGTCGGCTACGTCGCGGCGACGGCGCTATTGAAGGACATCCGCCGCACCTACCAGTACCACGGCGCCGAGCACAAGACGATCTTCTGCTACGAAAAGAAGCTGCCGCTGACCGTCGAGAACGTGCGCAAGCAGAGCCGGTTCCACCCGCGCTGCGGAACGTCGTTCCTCGTGCTCATGCTGATCGTGGGCATCGTGGTGTCGTTCTTCATCCGCGCGACGAACCCGGTGCTCAGGACGGCCTTGAAGCTCCTCACCGTGCCGCTTCTGATCGGCATAGGATATGAGTTGATCCAGTTCGCGGGCCGGCACGACAACTGGCTCACGCGCGCGATCTCCGCGCCGGGCGTGCTGATACAGCACATCACGACGAAGGAGCCGGACGACTCGATGATCGAGTGCGCGATCGAGGCGATGGTGCGCGTGCTCCCGGACGCGAAGGAATATCCGGAAAAGGAGACGCTTTCGGGCCATGCGGCCCCGGAGGCAATTTAACCCAAGGGGAAGCGAACAAGATGAATGACACTCGGAAAAAGGCCCTCCGGCAGATCGTCAGCGAAACCTGGGCCATGCTGCTTCTGTCGGTCGCGCTGGTTTTGTTTGTGGAGTTCTTCAACCACCGGACATTTGCAAAGCTGATCGCGTTTTTGCAGGAACATCCGTGGATGTTCCTGTTCAACGTGCAGATCATCTTCAACACGTTTTTGTTCGCGGAGATCTGGTCGCGCAGGGGCGGCGTGCGGCTCGTCGTCATGATCAGCTGGATGGCGCTGGGGATCACGAACTACCTGGTCGCCAGCTACCGCGTGCTGCCGTTTACGACGCGCGACTTCTTCCTGATCCACGACGGGCTCAAGATGATCACCGTCTATTTCTCGTGGCCCGAGATCATCTTCATGTTCGGCGGCATCGCGCTGCTCTTCGCGGCGATCGCGCTGCTGCTCCTGAAGTGGAAGAAGCGCGGCCCGTTCAACCGGCTCGCGGCGCTGACGGTGTTCCTCCTGACGACCGCGGCGACCCTGATCGTCGGCAAGGTGCTCATCGAGACGCACTTTGTCGATTGGGACAAGACGAGCCTCGTCGCGGCGTTCCGCAGCTACGGCTTCCCGTACAGCTTCACCTACACGTTCGCGGACATGGGGATTCCGAAGCCCGACGAGTACTCCGAAAAGCTCGTCGAGGAGATCGCCGTCGACATCAAGGACCCGAACGTGCCGCTGATCGTCGAGCCGGAGGCGACGCTGCCGCCGAAGACGCGCTTCGAGGCGCAGACGCCGAACATCGTCTATGTGCAGCTCGAGTCGTTCTTCAACGTCCACAGCATACTCGACGCGAAGTTCTCCGAGGACCCGATCCCGGTGTTTTCGGATCTGATGAAGAACTGGCCGTCGGGGCAGCTGAAGGTGCCCTCCGTCGGCGGCGGGACCGCGAACACCGAGTTCGAGGTGCTCTCGGGCATGAACCTCGATTACTTCGGCGCGGGCGAATACCCGTACAACACCGTGCTTCAGGATACGACCTGCGAGACGGTCTGCTTCAACCTGAAGCCGCTCGGCTACACCGCGACCGCGATCCACAACTACATGGGCACGTTCTACGGCCGCAACACCGTCTATTCGCAGCTCGGCTTCGACCGGTTCGTGTCGCAGGAGTACATGAACGGCCTGAGCTTCAACGCGCTCCAGTGGGCGAAGGACGGCACGCTGACCGGCGAGGTGTTGAAGGCGATGGACACGACCCCGGGACGCGACTTCGTGTTCACCGTCACCGTGCAGTCGCACGGCAAGTACCCGTCGACGCCCATCGAGGGGCTCGACCGGATCGACGTAACCGAATGCGGCGGCGCGGTCGACCCGGCGATGTTCAAGAACTACGTCAACGAACTGAACGAGGTCGACCGGTTCGTCGGCGAATTGATCGATGCGCTCGAGGAGCTCGACGAGCCGATCGTGCTCGTGCTCTACGGCGACCACCTGCCCGCGCTCGGCCTCGAGGACAGCCAGCTCGCCTGCGGCGACATGTACCAGACGACCTACGCCATCTGGAACAACTTCGGCATGGACTTCGAGGCGCCGGATCTGCAGGCGTTCCAGCTGACGGCGAACGTGCTCGGGCAGCTCGGCGTCGAGAACGGCGCGCTGATGCACTTCCACCAGCACTACGCGGCCGACGCCGACGACGACAACTACCTGGCGCTGCTCCGGGTGCTCGAATACGACATGCTCTACGGCGAGCTCGCGATCTACGAGGGCGCGAACCCGTATCAGCCGACGGCGCTTCAGATGGGCTCGGTGCCGATCGCGCTGACCGGCGCCGAGTACGACGCGTCGGTCGGCACGCTCAGCGCGCGCGGGGAGAACTTTACGCCGTGCAGCGACATCGTGTTGAACGGCGCGCGGGTCAACGCGCTGTTCGTCGACGAGACGCACCTGATCGCGAAGATCGACCGCCCGGCGGAGGGCTCGGAGGTCTACGTCGGCCAGTTCGCGCCGGGGGGCGAGGAGCTGAGCCGCACCGATCCCGTAAAATTGCCGGGAAATTGACGCGGCGGACTTGGATTTTTTGCCGTTTTCGTGTATGATAGCCACATGTGCGCTTGCGGGGGGGGAAGCCGTTTGACGAGGTCGCCGAGGGCCGGCGCGTTGGCGCTGATCGCCGTATGCGCGCTCGCGGTGTGCGGGGGGGCGCTGCTGCAGTACCACGCCCCGTGGCTCACCCTCAGCCAGGCGGCGCCCGGCGATTCGGACTCCCCGGTGCATTTAAGCGAGGTCATGACGGCGAACGCGTCCGCGTACCGGAGCGACCTCGGCGCGTTCGCGGACTGGGTCGAGATCGAGAACGCCGGCTCGGAGCCGGTCGACTTGGGCGGCTACACGCTGACCGAGGTCGGGAACATCGTCGACCGGTTCGCGTTCCCCGGCCATGTGCTGGGCCCCGGGGAGGCGATCGTCGTCCACTGCGACGGCATCAAGCGAAACGTCGAGGGCTACGCGCTCCACGCCGCGTTTCGATTGAGCGCGTCGGGCTCGGCCTTGGAGCTTCGGGACGCGTCGGGCGCGCTCGCGGACAGCGTGGAGATTCCGGAGCTCAACCGCAACGAGGTCTACCGGCTGGGCGCCGACGGGCGCTGGGAGAAGAGCCGCGAGTACACGCCCGGCATGCGGAACACGCTCGAAAACCACCTGCTGCTCGCGGGCGAGCGCGCCGAGTGCGCGGTCGAGATCAGCGAGTTGATGCCCGCGAACGGGCACTACTGTCCGGACAGGGAGGGGCTCTGCCACGATTACATAGAGCTTCACAACCTGTCGAACGGCGCGGTCAGCCTCGAGGGCTACTCCCTCTCCGATACCTCGGAAAATCCGGCGAAGTGGCGCTTCCCGGCGGGGGTCTCGATCCCGGCGGGCGGGTATCTCGTCGTCTACGCGTCGGGGTTCTCCGGCATGAACGGCGAGGACATACACGCGGGCTTCAAGCTGGCGAGCGGCGGCGAGGAGGCCGTGCTCTCGGACCCGGACGGCGTGCCCGTCGACGCGGTCAGGTACCCGACGCTGACGACCGATCAGGCGTACTCGCGAATCGACGGCAAGTTCACCGCGGCAGCCGCGCCGACGCCCGGCATGGCGAACACGCGGGAGAGCGCCGACGCGATGCAGCGGTCGTCCACGGCGGGGAGCGTCCGGCTCAACGAGATCATGGCGTCCCCGTCGGACACGGAGTACGACTGGCTCGAGATCGCGAACGCGTCCGCCGAGGCGGTCGATCTCTCGGGCTGGGGACTCTCCGACGACG
>MWAC01000298.1 GCA_002068815.1 Firmicutes bacterium ADurb.Bin467
TGATCAACGAGTCGGCGACCACGTCTCCCATGATCGGCACGAAGTACGTCGCCTACGCGCACGTCGAGGGGCGCTACATGTACAAATCGAAGTACGAGCCGCTTCTGACGACCCTCTACATGGACGTCGCGAAAGCCGAGTAGATTTCCAGCCCCCTTCATATTCTGTTTCCCCCCCGAATACGCTTATTCGGAGGGGTGATGCGAATGGTACGCTTCCGGGTCATCAAGGGCTCGCGGCTTCTGCTGGGCATCGCGGTGGTTGCGCTTGCGCTGGTGCTGTGCCTCATGGCGTTGCGGTTTGCGTCGCGCGGCTCCGACGCGGACGCGGCGATCACAAAGGGAGATCTCGTTCAGGGCGCGCAGGAGGAGGCGGAGACCGCGTCGGCGGTCTTTGCCTCCTCCGTTCAGGCCGCCATCCCGCAGGGCATCGAGATCGAAATTTTGAAGCCTGACCCGGGTGGACAGGCCTCCCCGGACGCGCTCTCGGCCTCCGAAAACGAGCACACGGACGACTCGGTCGCGCCGATCGACCTCGATCCGTCCGGCTCCCTCCCGCCTTCGATCGCGTCCCCGCGCGTGCTCATCTACCACACGCACACGCACGAGGCCTACGAGCAGGCCGCGAACGACCCCTACGTCGCGGTCGAGGCGTGGCGGACGACCGACGAGGCGCACAGCATCGTCCGCGTCGGCGCGGAGCTCGCCGAGCGCCTGCGAGAGCTTGGCATCGAGGTCGTGCACGACGCGACCGACCACGAACTGAACGACCTCTCGACCGCCTACCTGCGCTCGGAGGAGACGCTCAAGAGCTACGAGGAGCCGTTCGACCTCTACATAGACCTGCACCGCGATGCCTACGTCGAGGGCGTGAACCCGGTCGCGGTATCCGCGAGCGGCACCGAGTACGCGAAGTTGATGCTTCTTATAGGCAAGGGCGACAACTTCGTCGAGAAGCCGCATTTCGCCGAGAACTACGCGTTCGCGCGCGCGCTGACCGAGCGGCTGAACGGCATCGAGCCCGGCATCTGCCGCGACGTGCTCGTCAAGACGAAGCGGTACAACCAGCACATCGGCGTCTACGCGGTCTTGATCGAGGTCGGCAACAACAAAAACACGCTTGAACAGGCGCTGAACTCGATGCCCGTGCTCGCCGCCGCGATCGAATCGGTGCTTACGGACACCTCGGGCGGCGCGCCGCGGTAAGTTTCAAGTTTATTTTCCCTTTGCTTAAATTATCGTTAATCCGCGGATGTTTCAGGCGCAACCGCCGGCTGCGCCTGAAATTGGCTGTGTTTTCCAATTTACTTCACGTTGTTGTTTCCGTATCTTCAAATCAGCGGCCAAAAACCGTATTGACTAACTAGACCAACATGCTATAATAAACTATACAAGCATCTTGCAAGGAGAGATTTCCATGAAGAAAATCCGGCTCGTCATCGTCGATGACGATCCCTCCTTCATCAGGCGTGCTGCAGAATACCTATCCGGAACGCAGGAGATCGAGGTAGTTGGTTGCGCAAACGATGGCTTTGACGCCGGTAGACTGATCGTCCGGGAGCAACCCGAGGCGGTCGTGCTGGATTTCGTGCTTCGCAGAATCAACAGCCTGTCCTTGCTTCGATCGATTCGCGCAATGTCCATTCAACCCTCGCTGATCGTCTGCAGCGCGTTTCTGAGCGATGCGTCCATCGGCATCGCGCGCAGCCTAGGGGTCGACTTCTTCGTCGGAAAGCCCGTGTGCTTTCCGCACCTGCACGAGTGCATCGTCGACACGGTCTCCGTCAAGCGGCAGCTCCAGGAGGAGGCGCGCTCCGTCGAGATGATGAACGCCCCCCCGTCCGCGACGGCCGAGGTGCACCGCGCGCTGATCTCCTCCGGCATCTCCCCGCGGCTGAGCGGGTTCTCCTTTCTCGCGGAGGGCATGCACCTGCTGCTGACCGACCAGGACCTTTTGAAGAACATGAGCCAGCGCCTGTACCCCAGGATCGCGCAGACGATGAACACGACGCCGAACAACGTCGAGCGCAACATCCGCTCGGCCATCCGCGGCGCGGCCCGCAAGAGCGGCGCGGAGAGCCAGCTCCCGACAAACCGCCAGTTCATCTCCGTGCTGTTCCGAAAAATTCTCGAAAAGCAGCGCGCCTCGCTTTCGTAACGCTACAGAAGAATATATTTTGGATTGGCGCACCTTGAAATCCGCCTCCTCGCTGTGCTATGATAGCATGAATGAAGGAACGGAGGGGTGCGGATGCTGATCATCGGTATATGCGGCGCGAGCGGCAGCGGGAAATCGACGCTTGCGGAGGAACTGGAGCGCAAAATCCAAAAGCCCTGCGTTCTGCTCAAGCAGGACTCGTATTACAAGGACCATCCGGACATGGACTTCGCCCAGCGCGAGCGCATCAACTACGACGAGCCGGGCGCGTTCGAGCACGCGGAGCTCACAGGCGACCTACAGGCGCTTCGGGACGGCCTCCCGATCACGCGCAAGGAGTACGACTACAAGATGCACAGGCGCTGCGACTCCACCGGGCGGCTCATCCACCCGGCGGACGTCGTGCTGCTCGAGGGCATACATGTGTTCTACGACGCGGCCGTGCGCGATCAGCTCGACTTCAAGATATTCATACAGGTCGATCCGGACATCTGCCTGCTGCGCCGCGTGCAGCGCGACATCGTCGAGCGCGGCCGGCACGTCGACAGCGTCGCCCGGCAGTACATGGACAGCGTGAAGCCGATGTTCGAGCGGTACATCCGCAACTACGTCGAGTACGCCGACCTGATCGTCGCCCGCGGCGGCAAGAACGCCCGGATCGTCGACATACTCGCGTTCTACATCAACTCCGGCATGGTCAAGCCGGAAGCCTAAAAAGATTCCGGGAGCGCGCTCCCGGAATCTTTCTATTGTCCGACCGCCTCTCCGAGCCCCCGCATGACCTCCTCGTCGTTTGCGAAGATCCCCGCGACGAGCTCGAGCGCCTCCGGGTACGCGGCGTAGGGCACGTAGAACTGGTAGCTCTCGAGCATCGTGCCGAAGCCGAGCGTCGCGCCCCAGCCCATCTGGTCGATCTTCGAGTAGGGGATTTTGGCCTCCTCGAGCAGCGGCTCGATCATCGAGGCGTGGACAAACCGCGTCGCCAGCAGAAGCACCGGGTCGTCGCCGCTCGGCTCGCGAAGCCTCTTGCTCCCCTCGCAGGAAGGGCAGACCTCGCTCCTGGTCAGGCGGCTGCATTTCGGACAGTAGAGCATCCGATCTCCTCCTCGTCTCATCTGAAAACGGGCGGGCGCAAAAACGCCCGCCCTTGCATCGCCCTATACGCCCCTGCGCTCGTTGCGGAGCTTCTCGAGAAGCGTCTGGTTCGTCGTGCGCACATGGCCCTGAAGCGGCACGATCTTCGCGTCGATCGCGTCCAGTATCCAGCTCGGCTGCGGGAAGAAGTCGTCCTCGAGCTCGTGCGCGGGCGTGATCCAGTTCCTCGACGCGACGACGACCGGCGGCGCGTCGAGCTCGTCGAACGCCATCTCGGTAATCTGCCGCGCGACCTCGCTCGCGAACGAATTGCGCTCGCAGGCGTCGGTCACGATCACGAGCCTGCCGGTCTTTTTCACCGACTCGATCAGCGCCTCGTAGTCAAACGGCA
Organism: Firmicutes bacterium ADurb.Bin467; assembly: GCA_002068815.1. Lineage (GTDB taxonomy): Bacteria > Bacillota > Clostridia > Christensenellales > Aristaeellaceae > Pullichristensenella. The sequence goes on from MWAC01000298.1 coordinate 3,644, forward strand.
CCAGCGTGCGCGCGTCGATGACCTCGGCCTCCATGCCGTACTTCGCCTTGAGTTGATCCGCCGCCTCGAGCACGCGGTAGAGCACCGCGCCGAACGAGAGGATCGTCAGGTCGCTCCCCTTGCGCTTCACGTCCGCCTTGCCGAACGGTATCTCGTAGTAGTCCGCCGGGACGCCACCCTCGTGGAACAGCTCGCCGACGTCGTAGATGCGCTGCGACTCGAAGAACACGACCGGATCGGTGCCCGCGAGCGCGGTCGCCATCATGCCCTTCGCGTCGTACGGCGTCGCCGGGAACGCGATCTTGAGCCCCGGGATGTGCGCGGTCAGCGCCGACCAATCCTGCGAGTGCTGCGCGCCGTACTTCGAGCCGACCGACACGCGCAGCACCATCGGCATCTTGAGCACCTGCGCGGACATCGCCTGCCACTTCGCCATCTGGTTGAACACCTCGTCGCCCGCGCGGCCGAGGAAGTCGCAGTACATCAGCTCGACCAGCGCGCGGCCGCCGGCCATCGCGTAGCCGACGCCGGAGCCGACGATCGCGGCCTCGGAGATCGGCGAATTGAACAGCCTGTGGTACGGCAGCGCCTCGGTGAGCCCGCGGTACACCGCGAACGCGCCGCCCCAGTCGCGCACGTCCTCGCCGTAGCCGACGAGCGTCGGGTCCTTGTAGAAGCGGTCGATAACCGCCTCGAAGATGCCGTCGCGAAGCTGATAGACCTTGTTCTTCGAGACGGGCTTGCCGCTCGGATCGATGGCGAACCGCTCCTTCTTCGCGATCGCTTGCACGCGCGGATTCTCCTCGAGGGGCAGCAGCACGTCGGGCTCGCGGTCGTCGAATTTCTCGACGCGGCCGTTCGAGAACATCATGTTCGCGATCTCGTCCGGCGAGGCCTTGAGGTCCATGCGCGGCGACAGCTTGTCGTCGATCGAGAGCTTGAAGTTGCGCAGAATCGCATTCTTGACGTCGGCGACGATCGCATCGAGCTTCGCTTCGTCGGCGACTTTGGCCTCGAGAAGCTGCCTGCGGAACTCGACGATCGGGTCGGCGGCCTCCCACGCGGCGACCTCCTCCTTCGTGCGGTAGGAGGAGCTGTCCGACGGGCTGTGGCCGGAGAAGCGGTAGGTGACGACGTCGAGCAGCACCGGGCCCTTGCCCTCGAGCAGCAGCTTCTTCTTGCGGCTGTACGCCTCGATGACGGCCAGCGGATTGAAGCCGTCGACGCGCTCGGCGTTCATCTGGTTCGGGTTGAAGCCGGCGCCGAGCCTGGCGAGCACGTCGAAGGCCATCGTCTCGCCGGCGGTCTGGCCGCCCATGCCGTACTGGTTGTCGAAGATGTTGTACAGGACCGGCAGGTCGCCCTTCATGCCCTCCTCCCAGAGCGTGTTGAACTGGCCCATGCCGGCCATGTTCAGCGCCTCGAGCACCGGGCCGCGGCCGAGCGAGCCGTCGCCGATGTTCGCGACGACGATGCCGGGCTTGCGGTTCACGCGCTTGTAGAGCGCCGCGCCCATCGCGATCGACCCGGAGCCGCCGACGATGGCGTTGTTCGGGTAGATGCCGAACGGCGTGAAGAACGTGTGCATCGAGCCGCCGAGCCCGCGGTTGAAGCCGGTTTCGCGCGCGAATATCTCGGCCATCGCGCCGTAGAGCAGAAAGTCGATCGCGAGCGCCTTGACGGACGCGTGCCCGCCCTTCTCGACGACGGCGAGCGCCTTGCCGCCCAGGAAGTTCTTCATGACGTCCATGAGCTCCTCGTCGGAGAGCTTCTCGATCGCGGACAGGCCCTTGGCGAGTATGTCGCAGTGCGCGCGGTGCGAGCCGAAGATGAAGTCGTTCACATCCAGATGGAACGCCTCGCCGACCGCCGCCGATTCCTGCCCGATGCCCAGGTGCGCCGGGCCGGGGTGGTTGTACGCGATGCCCTCGTACTCGCCGGTCGTCTTGATCAGATGGATCATCGTCTCAAAATGGCGCAGCACAAGCATGTCGCGATAGATGTTCAAAAACTCGCGCCCGGTGAAATTACCGAGCTCGTCCTTGACGGATTTCTGATATTGGTTGCACGGGATGGGCTCGAACACTACCTGGCCGGGCTTGCGCGCCGCGATCGGGTCGATAAACAGCTGCTTGGACATGGCTCACTCTCTCCTTGTATTAAAAACTAGTCGTCAAATTCCCAGATGGTCTCGCGGATGATCTCGCTGACGGTCGGGTGCGGGAAGATGATCTCCTTCGCGTCCTTGACGCGCAGCTCCTGCTCGATCATGAGCGCCGCGCCCCAGACGGCCTCGGAGCTCCCGTTGCCGATCATGTGCACGCCGAGTACGTTGCGGTGCTTTTTGTGGATCAGCACCTTGCACAGCCCATCCGCGCCCTCGTTCTCCGCGATGAAGCGGCCGGAGAAGCGCATCGAGAGCTTTTTGACCTCGAAATCGACGCCCGCGGCTCTCGCCTCCTCCTCGGTCATGCCGACGCACGCGACCTCGGGGTGCGTGTAGATGACGGACGGGTTCGCATTGTAGCGCATCCTGTCCCTCTTCCCGAGCATCGCGTTCACGGCGACCTCCGCCTCGCGGTAGGCCGTGTGCGCGAGCATCACCTTGCCGATGCAGTCGCCCGCGGCGTAGACGTTTTCGACGTTCGTCCGGCACTTGTCGTCGGTCAGGATCACGCCGCGCTCCATAGCGACGCCGATGTTCTCGAGGCCGATGTCCTCCGTCGCAGCGCGGCGACCGATCGACAGCAGCACCTTGTCCGCCGGGACTTCGAGGGTCTTCCCCTCCGCCTCGCAGACGACCTTGCCGGGCTCGACCGCGACGACCTTCGTCGAGAGCTTGAACTCGACGCCCTTCTTCCGGTACTCCTTCTGGAGCATCGACGAAATCTCGCGGTCGGTCGTCCCCGCGATGTGGTCGAGCATCTCGACGACGGTCACGCGGCTGCCGGCGACCGCGTAGTATGCGGCCATCTCGAGGCCGATGACGCCGCCGCCGACGATCACAAAGTCCTTCGGAATCTCGGGAAGTTCCAGCACCTCGCGGTTCGTCAGCACGAAATTGCCGAGGTTTTCGCGGACACCCGGGATCGGCGGCACGACCGCCACCGAGCCGGCGGCGATCAGAAGCCGCTTCGCCTCGTAGTCCTGCCCCGCCGCGGTCACTTGAAAGCCGCCGTCTGTGCGGCCCTTGACGACGGCCTTTTCCTTGACGACCGCGACGCCCGCGCCCTTCAACGAAGAACTGACGCCGGCGACGAGCGTGCGCACGACCTTGCCGCGCCGCTGGACGACGGCCTTCTGGTCGAGGAGCACGTTTTCGGCGAGCACGCCGTACTTCTTGCCCTTGCTGTTTTCGGACCCAATAATATGCTTATTACATCTCTTGCATCCGGCATTGCACTAATAGTTATGATGAAAAAACCGCTTCTTGCAATCGACAGCAAACACAAGTTTGTAGAAGAAGCAGTAATAGGGGATGGAAATAATGAGTAGCATAAGCATTTTTCAAGCCCTCATATATACCTTTTGTTTTATGATTATTATTTTTCTAACGAGGCTTTTCCCTTTTGCTCTTTTTTCACGAAAAAAACCGCCAAAATTTCTTCGTTTTGCCGCCTCGTATATGCCTCCTATGGTAATGATGATTCTTATTATCTACTGTCTTAGAAATGTTTCATTTACAGAAAAACCCTTCGGTTTACCGCATATTTGTGGTATAGTTATAACGATCTTGCTTCATATTTGGAAAAAAAACGCAATGCTCAGCATTTTTGGCGGCACCATTGCTTTCATGGCACTTTCATCACTTTTATAAAACTTGTAACACAAAGGAGGTTTTTATGGAGTTTCGTAGATTTCCTAAAATAAAAGATAAAGAGATTTCCGTATTAGGCTTTGGTCTTATGAGACTTCCCATACTAAATGGAAAAGCGGAATGTATAGATTACGACAAAACCCTCTCACTTATGCGTACTGCCTATGAAAACGGCATTAATTATTATGATACAGCCTATGTATATCACGGTGAAAAAAGTGAAGAAGTCTTGGGAAAGACCCTTCGCGATCTTTCTATTCG
>MWAC01000299.1 GCA_002068815.1 Firmicutes bacterium ADurb.Bin467
CACGGCGAAGCCCACCGCGAAGCCGACCGCCGCGCCGAGCGGAAGCAGCCTGACCGCGATGGCCGCGGAAGTCGTCCGCCAGGTCAATCAGGAGCGCACGTCGCGCGGCCTGAGTGAGCTGAGGGTCGATTCCGAGCTGACCCGCGCCGCCTGCGTCCGCGCGCAGGAGATCGTGCAGAGCTTCAGCCACACGCGCCCCGACGGGTCCAGCTGGTCGAGCGTCTCCTCGCGCGTCAGCGGCGAGAACATCGCCAAGGGCCAGCAGACAGCGGACAAGGTCATGGCCGCCTGGATGAGCTCCGAGGGCCACCGCGCGAACATCCTCCGCGAGAGCTTCGGCAGCATCGGCGTGTGCGCCTACAAGGTCGGCAACGTCGTCTACTGGGCGCAGGAGTTCGGAAGGTAAGTACTTATCTCTTAAAACCGGTGCCGGCGGAAAAACGCCGGCGCCTTTTATTGCTGTAACATTTGCGTGCTACAATGCCCATAAGGAGTGAGCGCGATGAAGGAAAAGCTGGAAAAGACGAACGCCATGCGCACCCTCGACCGCCTGAAGATTCCCTACCGGGCGCACTGCTACGGCGGGGAGGAGGCATTGAGCGGCGTCGAGGTCGCGCGCGCGCTCGGACAGGACGAAAAGCGCGTGTTCAAGACGCTGATCACCGAGGGGAAGCGCGGCCACTACGTGTTCATGATCCCCGCCGCCGAGGAGCTCGACCTCAAGAAAGCCGCGCAGAGCGCGGGGGAGAAGGCGCTTTCGATGCTCAAGTCGAGGGAGCTTCTGCCGCTGACGGGCTACGTGCACGGCGGCTGCTCGCCGATCGGCATGAAAAAGCCGTTCCCGACGGTCGCGCACGAGACGGCGGGGGACTTCGAGGCGATCCTCTTCAGCGCGGGCAAGATCGGCTGGCAGATCGAGGCGAGCCTCGCGGACCTTCAAAAGGCCGTGCCGGTTCAGCTTGCCGACGTGATCGTCGACCGATAAAAAAACCGGCCCGCGCCGGTTCCAGACCATCAACAAAGTCCAGTTCCCACCCCAGGGATGCATGAAGGGACCGTAGTCCCTTCATTTTTCAATCCGCAGGCGGCGGCATGTACGCCGCCGAGGAGCGGAGACAAAGTCGCCACGCTAAAACCGGCTCGCGCCGGTTTTCTCAATTAGTTGATCTTCAGAAGCATCGTGTGCGCCTCGTCCATCTCGACGACGAGCAGCTTTTCCTTTTCGAGCGCCTTCATCACGTCGCTGAATCGTTTGAAGCCGATCTGCTTTTCATCGAAGTCCGGGTACTCGGCCTGTATCGTGGCCTTCAGGATCGACGGGTTCACGCGGTCGAAGCCGTCGTTCTTGAACCGCTCGAGCGCCTGCGTGAACGCCGGCAGCCAGTTCGACTTGTCGAGTTTCGCGTTCTGCTGCGTGTCGGAGGTCGAGAGCCCGACCATCAGCGAGCTCTGGTCCGTCCAGACGCGCAGCCTCGGCGACTTGTCCGAGATCGTGCCCATCAGCTTTCCGAACGTCGCGCAGCCGTAGCTCCTCTCGGAGAAGTCCGGGCGCAGGCGGTTCAGCGTGTCCTTGAGCTCGCTCGCGTACATCTGCTCCTCGTCCTGGTCCTCGAGGATCGTGATCACCTGCGTGACCAATTCGTTGATGTCGCCGTCGGCCGCGCGCTCGTCCTTGCTGCGGCTCTTCTTGACCTCCGGGCGCTTGACCGCGACGGACTCAAGGAAGATGAACTCGTTGCAGGCGCTGATGAATATCTCCGACGCCGCCTCCGAGCGCGAGATGCCCAGCACGTGCTTTCCCATGCTCTTGAGCTGGGCGACGAGCGGCTGATAGTCGCTGTCGCCGGATACGATGCAGAAGCTGTCGATCAACGGGTTGACGTAGGCGACCTTCATCGCGTCGATGACGAGCTGTATGTCCAGATTGTTCTTCTGGCACTTTCCGTAGCGCAGCGACGGAACGACCGAAAACGTATTGGAGAGCAGGCAGAGCTTCAAATCCGAATACCGGTCCGTATAGCCGTACACCGTGCCGAGCAATATGTCGCCGCGTATCTTGACCTTCTCAATGATATAGCGAAGCATGGACTCCTTTGCGCCCACGTTCTCCAAATCCACAAACACCGCGAAATTTGATTTTCCCACAACAAAACCCCTTTATACTCTTGCTTCCTTCATTGTATAACGTATCCGGCTCGCTGTCAACTTCATCTACTTTCGAAAGCGCCCCACCCGCAGATTTTTCCCGGGGAAACCGCGCTTTTCAGCCGTTTGTAAAGACGGCATTACGACAATATTTCAACGTTTTATGGTCCGCCATTGACAGCAGTTGTGCCAGAAGATACAATCAACATACCGATTATCAGCGGGAGGAGCGTGTTCTATGCAGAAGGGCTATCGGCGCGATGGAAAAGGAGCGGCTGTGATCCGCTTTTTCATCGGCCTTGTGGTATTGGTGACCGCGTTGGGCCTTTTGTATTACTTTGTGGTGATGCAGGATTACTCCGATCGGATCGCCGATCCGAACTACGCCTATCGCTCCTACGTGGCCACGGACGAGACGCCCGAGCCCTCGCTGGCTCCGGAGCTCGAGCCGGAGGTGACGCCCGAGAGCGGCCCGACCGCGACGCTGCCCCCGTACGCGACGCCGACGCCGACGCCCGCGGGGCCGACGCCCAAGCCGACGCCGTCGCCGACCCCGGAGCCGACAAACGTGCCCCTGGCCCGGCTCTCGACGGCCAGAAAGCTCGAAAGCTCGAAGATTCCGAAGCTCTCGGACGAGATAAAGGCGGGGCTGACCCGGTGCTATGTCTCGGCGATCGACGGATACAAGATCATGCAGGTCGAGGGCTATGTCTTCGCGGACAATCCCGCGTTTGACGGCAGCAACGACGACAATTCCGTGCTCCTGATCGTCGTTCGGGATTCGACCTCCGAAATCGTCGGCTACCTCGCGGAAAAGGCCGAGGGCGTGACCGGCATCGAGCACGAGGGAGCGGGCAAGAACCTCGAGGGCGCCGACTTCCAGGCGTTCATCGACGTCTCGAAGTACGCCGACGACGTCTATTCGCTCGGCGTCGCGCTGCTCTACAAGGACGGCGAAGAGGAGATCTACGGCTCCTACAAGTTCGACAAGGCGCAGACCTTCGCCGTGCGCAGCGGAGAGGTCATAAGCCCGATCAAGATTTCCCAGTGAATCCCGACGCCCGGGCCCCGCCGCCCGGGCGCTTTTTTCAGAATTCTCGCGGGAACAGTTGACAAAGGGTGCCGGCGATGGTATAATAACCCCTGTTCGGAACGCCTGGGTGTGGCGCAGTTTGGTAGCGTGCTTGAATGGGGTTCAAGAGGCCGGAGGTTCAAATCCTCTCACCCAGA
>MWAC01000300.1 GCA_002068815.1 Firmicutes bacterium ADurb.Bin467
CCGTGCGTGCTGCCATGGAGAAGTGGGCCGCGGCCTACTCCGAGGAACTGGGCATCAAAATCAACCTGACGATGTACGACGCGGCCGACGACATCGGCAAGCAGATCGAGCAGGCGACGATGATCTGCCAGCAGGGCTGCGACTTCGTCATCATCAACCTCGCGGAGGTCTCCAACGGCGCGGCGCTGACCTCGCTCTTCCAGGAAGCGGGCATCCCGTTCCTGTTCTACAACAAGCAGCCCGCGGCCGATACGACGCAGGAAGTGCTCGTTGACACCGGCACGATCTTCATCGGCACGCTGGCCCGCCAGGCCGGCGACATGCAGGGCGAGATCCTGGCCGACCTGTACAAGGCGGATTCCTCGATCGACAAGAACGGCGACGGCGTGCTCCAGTACGTGATGCTGATGGGCGAGCCGCAGAACGACGAGGCGATCGCGCGCTCGAAGTACTCGGTCGAGACCGCCATTGCCAACGGCCTGAAGCTCGAGCAGATCGGCGAGACGCTGGTTTGCAACTGGGACCAGGCGCAGGCGCAGGAAGCGATCAACGCGGTCTGGGCCGCCAGCGGCGACAAGATCGAGGTCATCTTCGCCAACAACGACATGATGGCGCTGGGCGCCGTCGCGGCCCTGAACGGCTACGGCTACAACACCGGCTTTGACGGCGATCCGTCCGTGGTCATCATCGGCGTCGACGCGATCGACTCCGCGATGGTCTCCATCAAGGAAGGCGGCATGACCGCGACGGTTCAGCAGGACGGCGACGCGATGGGCAAGGCGAACATCCGCATCGCGGTGAACGGCGCGCTGGGCAAGGAGTGGCTGGACGGCACCGATTACGTCTACACCACCGAGGACGCGTTCAAGTGCATCCGCATCCCCTACGCGAAGATCACCGAAGTCGAGTAACAGCTTGACCAGCGACCGTTGAAGCGTCGACGGGAGGCGCGCAAGCGCCTCCCGTCGAATATATTCGAGCATTCCTCCGCCCCTTTCCGGCGGGAGGGATTTTTGCGATCAGGGCAGGGGCGGCTCCCGGCCTTAGTCGGGGGCGGAACACTGAAAAGAGCGGTGAAATTGATGCAAGAGCAAACCTATCTGCTTGAGATGACCGACGTCTGCAAGCAGTTTCCGGGCGTCATGGCGCTCAACAACGCCAAGCTTCACCTGCGCGCGGGAAGCGTCCACGCTTTGATGGGCGAAAACGGCGCGGGCAAGTCGACGCTTATGAAGTGCCTGTTCGGAATTTACAAGAAGGACGCGGGGAGCATCCGGCTCGAGGGCAGGGAAGTGGACTTCACGAACCCGCGCCACGCGCTGGACAACGGCGTCGCCATGGTGCACCAGGAGTTGAACCAGGTGCTTAGACGCAACGTCATGGAAAACGTCTGGCTCGGCCGCTTCCCGATGAAATTCGGCTTCGTCGACGGAAGGCGCATGTACCAGGAGACGAAGCGCATCTTTGAGACCTTGGGCATCTCGGTAGACCCGCGCGTCATCATCGGCAAGCTCTCCGTCTCGCAGCGCCAGATGGTCGAAATCGCGAAGGCCGTCTCCTATAACGCGAAAATACTGGTGCTGGACGAGCCGACCTCGTCTCTGACCGAGAACGAGGTCGAGCACCTGTTCAGCATCATTGAAAAGCTGACCAAGCAGGGGGTCGGCATCATCTACATCTCGCACAAGATGGACGAGATACTGCGCATCTCCGACGAGGTCACGATCATGCGCGACGGCCAGTGGATCGCCACGCGCCCGGCGAACGAGCTCGACAACAGCGAGATCATCCGCCTGATGGTCAACCGCGACCTGACGCAGCGGTTCCCCGAGAAGCACAACACGCCCGGCGGCGTGCTGATGGAGGTCAAAAACGTCTCCGGCAAGTACGAGCCCGCCTGCCACAACGTGAGCTTCGAGCTTCGGCGCGGCGAGGTGCTCGGCGTCGCGGGGCTCGTGGGCTCGCGCAGGACGGAGCTTCTCAATACGCTGTTCGGCTACTTCACGCGCGGCGAGGGCGAGGTGCTCGTCGAGGGCAGGCCCATCGAGAACCGCACGCCGCAGGAGGCGCGCAGGAACGGCTTCTCGCTGATCACCGAGGAGCGCCGCGCGACCGGCCTGTTCCCGATGATGAACATCGTGTTCAACTCGACGATCGCAAACGTGCGCAAGTACGGCGCGCTTCTGCTCTCCGGACGGCGGATGTCGAGGGACACGAAGTGGGTCATCGACTCGATCCGCGTCAAGACCCCGAGCGAGCGCACGGCCATACGCTCCCTCTCCGGCGGCAACCAGCAGAAGGTCATCATCGGCCGGTGGCTGCTCACGAATCCGGAGATCCTTCTGCTGGACGAGCCCACGCGCGGCATCGACGTCGGCGCGAAGTTCGAGATCTACCAGCTGATCCTGAAGCTCGCCGAGGAGGGCAAGGGCATCCTGATGGTCTCGAGCGAGATGCCGGAGTTGATCGGCATCTGCGACCGGATACTGGTCATGTCCAACGGCCGGCTGGCCGGCATCGTCGAGCGCGGCAGGGACTTTGGCGGCGTTCAAGGCGAGCAGGAGACGATCCTCGCGCTCGCGGCAAAATACGTTTAAGACCGAGGAGAATGAACGATGCAGAACACCAATATCCTCAAAAAGAGAAGTGCCGGGGAGTTCCTCCTCAACTACGCGCTGTACATCATCCTCGGCGCGATTCTGGTCGGCGTGTCGATCGCCCGGCCGAACTTCCTGAAGGTCGACAACATCATGCAGATTCTGAAGCAGGCGTCCACGAAGGGCATCCTGGCGCTGGGCTGCGCGGGCCTGATCGTGCTCGCGGGCACGGACCTGTCCATCGGGCGCGTGCTGGGGCTCTCCGCGGCGGTGTGCGCGTCGCTCGTGCAGCGCATCGACTACCCCTCGCGCTACTACCCGCAGATGGTCGAGCAGTTGAACCCGTTCTTCCTGCCGCTTCTGGCCGCGGTCGTCGTCGCGGTGGTCATAAGCCTGATCAACGGCTTCGGCGTCGCGCACCTGAAGATGCACGCGTTCATCATAACGCTCGGCATGCAGCTGATCGCGTTCGGCGCGAACTGCCTGTACATCGAGGGCCAGTCCGCCGGCTCCGCGCAGGCGCTCGGCTCGCTCGACCGCGAGTTTTTGAAGATCGCCGGCGGCAGCGTCGTGTTCGGAAATATCGAGTTCTTCTATGTGCCAGAGCTGCTGATCACGCTGGGACTCGGCGTGTGGCTCGGGTGCAGCCTGGCGTCTCTCGGCAAAAAGATT
>MWAC01000301.1 GCA_002068815.1 Firmicutes bacterium ADurb.Bin467
GAAACGCCTGTGTCTTCGTGAGGTTTCCCATGTCCGCGAGCACCGACTTTACGCCGATCGGCCGCCCGGAGCGCATCCTCCCCTCGAACTCCTTCATGTGCAGCACCAGCCCGACCGGATGCGCGCCGAGCCGGAGCAGCGAGCCGCCGCCGGCCAGCTCCCAGTGCTTTGCGTAGGCCGCGTGCGAGCCGCTGTGGCTCTCCTCGGAGCGCATCTCGAGGATCGCCCCGCCGCCCTTCGCGAGCAGCCTGCGCGCCTTTTCGACCGCCGGCGCGTAGACGAAGTCCTCCGCGTAGCAGATCAATACGTTGTTCCTCTCCGCGGCCTCGACGATGCCCCGCGCGCGCTCGACCGCCCGGCGGTACAGCTCCTCCATCGAGGCCGGTTCCCTTTCAAACGCGCCGGTCAGCGGCTTCTCGCAGATGATGTGCTTGCCCGCCTCCGCCGCCTTGACGCACATCTCGGCGTGGTGGATGTTCGGCGTCAGGATGTCGACGGCATCGATCGCCGGATCGGCGAGCATCTGCTCATAGGTGTCGTAGATGCGGCCGATTCCGAATTCCTCGGCGAGCGCCGGGGCGCCCGAGCGCCCGAGTATCCCCGCGATCTCCACCGGGACGCCGACGACGCGCCTGAGCGCCTCCAGGTGGATTCGCGCGATGAACCCCGCGCCCGCGAGCCCGATTCGAATGGTCTTCAATATACAACCTCCTTTATGCGAACGGAAAGCATCCGTTTTTTTCAGCCGCCGAGGTAGGCGTCCAATATGCTCCTGTCCCGCCCGATCTCGGACGAGGGCCCGCTGAGCGCGACACTTCCGACGCTCAGGATATACGCCCAGTCGGAGATCGCGAGCGCGAGCTCCGCGTTCTGCTCGATCAGAAGCACCGTCGTTCCCTCGCGGTTGATCTCGGTGATCTTGTCGATGATCTGGTCGATGATGACCGGCGCGAGCCCGAGCGACGGCTCGTCGAGCATCAGGAGCTTCGGCTTCGACATCAGCGCGCGCGCGATCGAGAGCATCTGCTGCTCGCCGCCCGACATCGTGCCGGCGAGCTGCCCCCTGCGCTCCGCGAGCCTGGGAAACAGCGCGAACTGGTGCTCCATGTTGCGCTTCAATTCCGCCTTCGAGTACTTGCACAGGTACGAGCCGATCCGTATGTTCTCCGAGACGGTCAGCCCCGGGAACACGAGCCTTCCCTCCGGCACGTGCGCGATGCCCATGCGCACGATCTCGTCCGGCCGCCTGCCCGCCAGCTCCGCGCCGCCGAACCTGATCGAGCCGAACCCCGCGGGCATCAGCCCCGAAATCGCCTTCAAGGTCGTCGACTTGCCCGCGCCGTTCGCGCCGAGCATCGTCACGATCTTTCCCTCCGGCACCTCGAGGCTGATGCCGTTCAGCACCGGGACGGAGGTGTATCCCACGTACAAATCGGAAATCTTGAGCACGCTACACCCTCCTCCTCCCGAGATACGCCTCGATGACCATCGGGTCCTCCTTGATCGACTCAAAGCGCCCCTCGGCGATCTTGACGCCGTGGTCGAGCACGTAGACCCAGTTCGAGAGCCTGCCGACGAGCTCCATCCGGTGCTCGATCAAAAGCACGCCGATGCCCCGCGCGTTGATCCTCGTCACGAGGTCCATCAAAGACAGTATCTCCTGCGAGTTGAGCCCCGCGGCCGGCTCGTCGAGCAGCAGCAGCTTCGGCCCGGTGACGAGCGCGCGCGCGATTTCAAGGATGCGCTGCTTGCCGTACGGGAGGTTGCCCGCGAGCTCGCCGCGCAGGTTCGAGAGGCCGACGAATTCCAATACCTCGTCGATCTCCCTGGCGTTTTGCTGCTCCTCCCGACAGTGGCCGCGCGTTCCGAACAGCGTCCGCAATATGCCCGCGCCGCCGTTTCCGTAGCCCTTGCCGAGCAGGACGTTTTCAAACACCGTCTGCTGCGAGAGCACGCGTATGTTCTGGAACGTGCGCGCGATGCCTTGCCAGCAGATCGCGTGCGGCGCGAGGCCCTGTATCGGCCGGTTCAAAAAGCGGATTTCGCCGCCGTCGACCGGATAGATGCCGGTGATCAGGTTCAAGACCGTCGTCTTTCCCGAGCCGTTCGGCCCGACGAGCGCGCAGATTTCACCCTCGCGCACCTCGAGATCGAGCTCCCGAACGGCGGTCAGGCCGCCGAACCGCTTTGTGAGCGCGGAGAGCTTGAGCACGACTTCCCTGTCCGTTCGCATGTTCATGATTCACCGCCCTTCGGCTTGGGTGCGCCCTGCGCCGAGGGCTTGACGAGCGCCACGCGACGCTTTCTGCCCCACTTGACGCGAATATAGATTAGAAGCGCCAGCGAGTACACCATCAGCCGGCTCGAGTACAGGAAGCGCAGCACCTCCGGAAGCGCGGTGATGCCGACCGAGGAGACCGCCGCGCCGGTCGGGTTGCTCATGCCGCCCATGACCGTCATCAGGAGGTACGTCGCGCTCTCGGAGCCGGTGAACGAGTCCGGGCTCAAATAGCCGGTCAGGTTCGCCAGAAACACGCCGGACAGCCCCGCGAGCAGCGACGAAAGCGCGTACGCCGCGACCTTCGCGCGCTTGATGTGCACGCCCATGACCTCGGCCGCGACCTGGTCCTGCCGCACGGCCTTGAGCGCCAATCCGATCCGCGACCGGCCGAGCCTGCGCACCGCGAGGATCACCAGGAGCAGCAGTGCGACCATGCCGTAATACAGGTATTTCTGCATCGCCTGGCTGACGACCGGATATCCGGACAGCCCGTACGCGCCGCCGGTCAGCGACTGCAGGTTCAGGATCAAAATGCGCGTGATCTCGCCGAAGCCGACCGTCGTCACGACGAGGAACGGGCCGGACAGCTTGAACGCCGGGAACGCGAGCAGCGTCCCCAGGAGCGTCGCGGTCGCGACCGCGATTGCGGCGCTCAATACGGGGGGCAGCCCCAGCAGGCAGTAGATCCCGTAGGCGTAGCCGCCGATCGCCAGATGCGCCGCGGAGCCGAGCGTCATCATGCCGCTGTAGCCGATCAGGATGACGAGGCCGATGACGAGGAACGCGTTCTGCACGCCGCGCTCGAACACGTAGAACACGTACTGCGAGGTGATGCTCGGGACGACCATCAACAGCGCGCACACGATGAACACCGTGTACTCCCGGAAGAAGTTCTTCATGCCCTTCATCGTGTCACCTCCTATATCTTCTCGGAGATGTCGGCCTTGAAGATTCCGCCCGGGCGGAAGATCAAAAACAGCACCAGCAGGCCGAACACGAACACGTCGCGGTACGCGGAGCTGATAAACGCCGAGAACAGGATTTCCGACACGCCGACGAGTATCCCGCCGACGAGCGCGCCGCTGAAGCTGCCGAGCCCGCCGATCAACACCGCCGCCATGACCTTCGCGCCCATGGTGCTCCCCATCGACGGCGACAGCGTGTTGATCGGGGCGATCAGGATGCCCGCGACCGCGGCGATCGCCGTGCTCATCATGAACGTGATGGAGATCATGCGGTTGTTGCGTATGCCCATCAGCCACGCCGCCGCCGGCCGCTGCGCGACGGAGCGCATCGCCGTGCCCATCATCGTGCCGCGCAGGAAATACTGGAGCAGTATCAAAAGCGCCGCGACAATGCCGATGATCCACAATACGTGCGGCATCACGAACAGCTCGCCGAACTGCAGCGCGCGCGAGCCGAACACGTTTCGGTACCGCTGCGGCGTCGAGCTCCAGACGACCAGGATGAAGTTCCGGATGAACACGGACAGCGCGACTGTCCCGATCATGATGATCTGCGGGTTGACCCGCGCCTCGAGCATCGGATAGAAATAGACCCAGCTCAGGAAATACCCGACGCCGCCCATCACGGCGACCGTCAGCAAAAACGCGGGGACATAGGGGATTTTGAGGGTCCCGAACAGCGTGAACATGATGTACCCGCCAAGCGTCAGAAGATCGCTCTGCGCAAAGTTGAACTGGCCGGATGCGTTCCAGATCAGCGATATCCCGAGCGCGGGCAGCGCATACAGCACGCCGTTCGCGAGCCCGTTCAGCACCAACTGCAGCACGATTTCAAAAGTCAAGCTATCATCTGCCCTTCCGCATCCCTCGAAAAAGGAGCCGCCGTCGAAACGCTCCGGCGGCTCCTCGGGACGATGTTTCGGTTATACCAATGCAGAACAGCAATGTGTCCAAAGCGGCGAGGAATTTTCCCGCCCCGCTCGAAGCCGAAGTGAGGCGTAGCGGAGCTCGTTGAGCGGAGAGCGACAAAGCGGGACGGGAAACGGGCCGCCGCGACGACGCATTAATGTTTGGAATTGGTATTACTCGACCGGGTACTCCTCGGTCAGCAGCAGCTGCCAGGCGCCGTCCTTGAACACCTGCGTGTGGATCGTGTGGACGAGGTTGCCCTCGCTGTCGGCCTGGTAGTGGCCCAGCGCGCCCTCGAAGTCGAGCACCGCCAGCGCGTCGCGGATCGCGTCGTGGTCGTTTCCGACGCGGCCGATGACGTCGGCGAGTATCTTGATCGAGTCATAGTGGTTGACGTGCGTCGGGGAGAGCGCCGTGTCGAACGTCTCGCCGTACTTTTTGATGAACGCCTGGATGGATTCCGCCGGATCGCCCTGCGAGAGCGTCGTCGAGCAGACCATGCCGTTGAAGTTCTCGTCGCCCGCGATCGCCTGCACCGCCGGGGACGCGCAGCCGCGCTCGCCGAACACCGGCAGGTCGCCCATGCCGAGCTCCGTGCGCTGCCGGACGATCAGGCCGAGCTCGGCCTCGTAGCCGTACAGGAACAGCGCGTCCGCTCCGGACTTGCGGACCTCGAGCAGCTGCGAGGTGAAGTCGCGGTCGCCGTCGTTGTAATTGAGCACCGCGACGGTCTCGAGGCCGTATTCCTCCAGCGCGGGCGTCGTCGCGTCCCAGAGGCCCTGCGAGTACTCGTTGTTGCCGTAGATCACGGCGATCTTCGAGGCGTTGTAGTACTCCTTCGCGGTCTTTGCGAGGATCGGAATCCAGAACGTCGAGGGAATCTGTATGCGGAAGGTGTACGGGTTGTTCTGCTTCGTCGTCGCGGCGTTCGTGCCGTCGGTGATCGCCGGGATGCCCGCCTCCTGCCAGAGCTGGTGCGCGGCGAGTATCGTGCCGGAGCGGTTCGGGCCGATGATCGCGTCGGGGTTCTCGGAGATCGCCTTGCGAACCGCCTCGATGCCGGAGTTCGTGCTGGACGTCTCGTCGATGGGCACATACTCGATCGGCACACCGTTGATGCCGCCGGCGGCGTTGATCTCATCGACGGCCATCTGCGCAGCATTCACAAGGATTTGGCCCTGGAACGACGCATCTCCGGTCAGCGGGGCCAGGTGGACGATCTTGTAGGACGCCGGTTTCGCCTCCGCAACCGCGCAGGCTCCGACCATGAGCAAAACCGCCAAGAGAACACACAGGATGCTTCGGAGCTTCTTCACGATGTTTTCCTCCCTTTTTTTGGTCCGTTCTATCATCACGGGCGCAGACGCGCCCGCCGAGATCGCCTCCCCTGCCCTTCGAGTGGATTATAGCAGACATTTGCGCGGGCTGCAATGTTAATACTTGCAGAATGATTGTGAATCCTGCTCCGTCGTGCTACAATATATGCAATAACGGGGGGAGGGATGCAGCATGAAGCTGGAAAAAATACCATTCATCACGTTTCTGGACCAGCTCCGGACGGACTTCGACATCTTCTTCTACTCCGACAAAACGGGGATGCCGATACAGCCGCAGTCGCATCCCTACTACGAGATGTACTTCCTGATCAGCGGCGACGTCGCCTACTATACGGATTACGGGCTCGCGATGCTCAAGGCGGGCGACGTCGTGTTCGTCAACTGCCACGAGACGCACTGCCCGATCGTGCTCGACCCGTCGGTTCCCTACGAGCGCATCATCCTGGATGTCTCCCCGGCGACGCTCGAGCGGCTCTCGAAGGGCGACACCGACCTGCGCTGCTGCTTTCTGGAGAACAACTGCCGCGTGCTCAGGTTTCCGACGGTCGTCGGAAATTCGCTCCGGCTCGTGCTTCACAACCTTTTGAAGCTGAAGCAGCAGCGGCCCTACGGCGGCGCGCTGCTCGCGGACGCGTACCTGATCGAGTTCCTCGTGACGGTCATGCAATACACGCACACGCGGCAGGGCGAGGAAAGCGTTCAGCCGCCGGAGCCGTACCAGATCTTCGCGATCGTCGACCAGTTCATCGCCGAGCGGCTCGACAGCCACATATCGATCGACGACCTCGCGAAGCTCGTCTGCATGAGCAAGTACCACTTCATGCGCATCTTCCGCCGCGTGACCGGGAAATCCGTCTACCAGCACATCACAGACAAGCGGCTCGAGCTCGTCGAGTCGCTCGTCGCGCGCGGCGAGGCCTACACCGCCGCCGCGTCGCAGTCCGGATTTGGGGACTACTCGTGCTTCTACCGCGCGTTTTTCAAAAAACACGGCGTCTCGCCGCGGGAGTACTTCCGGCGCGGCGCGCGGGGAGAGGCGATGGACGCGTGACAAGGCCCGGCGGATCGATGTCCGCCGGGCCTTGCGCTTAAAGGGCCAATCAGTCCTTCGAGTCGGTCGAGATCGCGGAGATCGCCTTCTCGAGGTTTGCAAGCAGCACGTCGTCGGGCTGGAGCACGCCCTCCTTGAACGCGGCGATGCCCGCCTCGTCGAGGTTCGGCTCGGATTCCGCGGTGGAGGTCTGGCCGATGGCGATCGAATACTCCTCGAACGCCGACTGCGTATAGGCCGCGAACGACTGCGAGACCGTCGTGATGCCGGTCGTCTCGTCGGTTCCCTGCAGGATGTACGTCAGGTAGTAGACCTTCCTGCCGCCGATCTCGGTCTCCTGGATGGCGGTCGTCTCGAAGCCGCTCTGCGCCATGCTGTAGAGCACGTTCGTCGCGAGCGCCTGCGGGGTGCCCTTGCCGCCGGAGACGGAGATATAGTCGAGCGCGCCGTCCTCGGCCACCGGGTGGAACCGGAAGCTGCCGAGGTTCGCGTCGGTGCTGTTTGCGACCCACTCGCGCGTAAAGCCCTCGATCTGGCCGACCTCGCCCATCTTGAAGTACTTCGGGCTCTCCCCCTTGCCCGCGTTGATCAAAATGCTGTTTTCGGGGTTCAGGGCGATGGCCTTGCCGTCCACGACCTTGAGCGAGCCGTCGTCATAGAACACGTTGAACATAACGACCGCGAGCACGACCGCGGCGACGATCGCCGCCAGCCAGATGAGTTCCTTTTTCGAGAGGAATGGCTTTTTTTGTTCCACCTTGCGATAGCCCTTCGACCGGACGGAGGTCTTTGCCTTTTTCGCCATGCGTACCAACCCTTTCAGCAAT
Source organism: Firmicutes bacterium ADurb.Bin467 (assembly GCA_002068815.1). Lineage (GTDB taxonomy): Bacteria > Bacillota > Clostridia > Christensenellales > Aristaeellaceae > Pullichristensenella. The sequence continues at coordinate 7,371 of MWAC01000301.1, forward strand.
CTGCGTTATATTCTACCACACTTTTCGCGCTTTGTCCATTTCCCCGCGAAAATATCGCGGACGTGGGAAAGAGCCGGCAGCGCCGGCTCCCCCTGCTGGCCCCCGTCAAAAGGGCTATTTCCGGAACACGCCGCCGGGCCGCATCTCGATGCAGTTGTGCGGGCAGACTTCCGCGCACTCGCCGCAGCCGACGCAGTTCCACTCGATGATGCTCCTGTGCGCGTCGCCCTCGCCGCGGATCGCCTCGAACTTGCAGACCTTCTGGCAATCGCCGCAGCCTGTGCAGTCCGGATAGTGGATCATCGCGTGGCGGCGCATCTCGTTGAACGCCATGATCGCGCCGGTCGGGCAGTTGTCGACGCACTGCATGCAGGCCTTGCACTTGTCGAAGTCGATCTCGGGCAGGTTGTTGATCAGCTTCAGCGCGTCGAACTTGCACGCGCGCTGGCACTTGCCGCAGCCGATGCAGCCGGCCTTGCACGCGTCGCGCACGACCTTGCCGCTCAGATGCGCGGAGCAGGCGCTGTGAACCGGGTGGCTGTAGGTCATCAACTGCAGCACGCCGCGCGGGCACGCGGTCAGGCACACGCCGCAGCCGACGCACTTCTTGTCGTCGACGACGGCGAGGCGGCCGTCGGTCACGTGGATCGCGTCGAACGGGCAGGCGCTCTCGCAGTCGCCGAAGCCGAGGCAGCTGTACTCGCACGCCTTGTCGCCCTCGCCGGCGAGCGACGCGCTCTTGCAATCCCTCGGGCCGTCGTAGTCGAAGCGCAGGTTGCAGCGGTCGAGGCTGCCGCGGCAGCGCACGGTCGCGACCTTCCGGTCCTTCGCGGACGCGGTCACGCCCATGACCTCGGCGATCGCCCGCATGACGCTGTCTCCCCCGACCGGGCACTTGTCGACCGTCGCCTCGCCCTTGAGTATCGCCTCCGCGTAGGCGTCGCAGCCCGGGTAGCCGCAGCCGCCGCAGTTCGCCCCGGGCAGAAGCGCGCGAACCTGCTCCTTGCGCGGGTCATCCTCGGTGCGGAATATGCGGCCGACGATGGCCAGCACCGCGCCGAACACCAGGCCCATGCCGCCGATCATGCCCGCGGCGATCAATATCTGTCGGAAGTCCATTGCATTCCCTCCCTATATGAGCCCTTTGAAGCCGGAGAAGGCGACCGCCATCAGGCCCGCGCCGATCAGCGCGCCCGGGAAGCCCTTCATCCACTCCGGAAGGTCGGAAAGCTCCATCTTCTCCCGGATGCCCGAGAACAGCACGATGGCCAGCGTGAAGCCGATCGACGCGCCGAAGCCGTTGACGGCGCTCTGGACGAGGTTGTATCCGTTGTCCACGTTGAGTATCGTCGCTCCGAGCACCGCGCAGTTCGTCGTGATCAGCGGAAGGTAGACGCCCAGCGCCTGGTACAGCGCGTAGCTCAGCTTCCGCAGCACCAATTCCACGACCTGCACGAGCACCGCGATGACCAGAATGAACGCGAGCGTCTGCATGTACGCGATGTCGAGCGACACGAGCAGCTGGCGGACAAAGTACGTGATGACCGAGGCCAGCGTGATCACGAACGTGACCGCCATGCCCATGCCGAACGCCGTCTCCGTCTTCTTCGAGACGCCCAGGAACGGGCAGATGCCCATGAACCTGTTCATCACGAAGTTGTTGACCAGTACCCCGCCGACGAAGATCAGTATCAGGTTCATTTTGCCGCCTCCTTTTTGCGCTGCGAGCGGGCGATCAGCCCGGTGACGACCGCGAGCGTCGAGCCCAGCAGTATGAAGCCGCCGGCCGGCTGCACGGCGATGGCCATCGGCTCAAACCACTCGGGCATGAAGCTCGTGCCGAACACGGTGCCGGAGCCCAAGAGCTCGCGCACGCACGACAGGAGCGTGATCGCCAGCGTGAAGCCGATGCCCATGCCCAGCCCGTCCATGATGCTCACGAGCGGCGGGTTCTTGAACGCGAACGACTCCGCGCGGGCGAAGATGATGCAGTTGACGACGATCAGCGAGATGAACACGCCGAGCGTATCGTACAGCGCCGGGAAGTACGCGTGCATGACCATCTCGACGATGCTCACGAACGTCGCGATGATGATGACGAACGCCGGGATGCGGATCTTTTCGGGAATCGCCTTGCGCAAAAGCGAGATCACGAGGTTCGAGAACACGAGCACGAACGTCGTCGCAAGGCCCATGCCGATGCCGTTGGACGCCTGATAGGTGATCGCGAGCGTCGGGCACATGCCCAGCACCAGCCTGAACGTCGGGTTCTCCTGGATGATGCCGTTTGTAAAGGCGGCGCGCAGTTTTTGCCAATCCATTGTCAACCCTCCTTTACACCGGCAGCGCCGGTGGCGGCGGTCGCCGCGGTCGTCGCGTCGGCCGCAGGTTCCTCGGCGGCTTCGGTTTCAGCAGTCGCCGCGGCCTCCGTCGTCGCCCCGGTCGTCGCGTCGGTTTCTGGTTCGGTCGCCGGGGCGGTTTCAACCGGCGGGGTCG
>MWAC01000302.1 GCA_002068815.1 Firmicutes bacterium ADurb.Bin467
GGTGTCGTACGCGAGCCGCTGCTCGTTGGCCCCGAAGATGATGAAGTGCGCGATCGCGCCGTTCGTGCGGCTGCCCAGGAATCCGGCGAGGTGGGCGTCGACGTAGGCGGCGACGTCCGGATTCTCGGAGAGGTAGCGACCGCCGTCGAAGTGCTCGAACGCCGGGCCCGCCGAGCGCGATCGCCCCCGCGACGCCGGCGATGTTCCCGGTGCCGACCGTCGCCGCGAGCGCCGTCGTCATCGCCTGAAACGGCGTGACGTCGCCCGGCGCGCGCGCGGGGTTCTTGCGAAAGAGCCGGCGGAACATCTCCCCGAACCGGCGGAACTGCACGAATCCCGTCCGCAGCGTGAACAGCGCGCCGGTGCCGGAGAGCAGCAAAAGCATCGGCGCGCCCCAGACGATCTCGTTCAGCCACGCAAACATCCCGCACCTCCAAAAGAAACGGGAGGCCTTCGGCCTCCCGGGTTGTCGCGCCGTCGCGCTTCATTGGATGCGCTGTTTTTCTATTTGAGAACCTTTTTCAGGAACATTCCCGTGTAGCTGTGGCCGCACTCCGCGACCTCCTCGGGCGTTCCCTCGGCGATCACGGTGCCGCCGCGGTCGCCGCCCTCGGGGCCCATGTCGATGATGTAGTCGGCGGTCTTGATGACGTCCAGGTTGTGCTCGATGACGACGAGCGTGTTTCCGGCCTCGGCGAGCCGGTCGAGCACCTCGTCGAGCCGCTCGACGTCGGCGACGTGAAGTCCCGTCGTCGGCTCGTCGAGCACGTAGATCGTGCGCCCGGTCGCGCGGCGGGAGAGCTCCGTCGCGAGCTTGATGCGCTGCGCCTCGCCGCCGGAGAGCGTCGTCGAGGGTTGCCCGAGCTTGATGTAGCCGAGCCCGACGTCCTGGAGCGTCTGCAGCTTCGTCGCGATCCGCGGCAGCGGCCGGAAGAACTCGAGCGCCTCGTCGATCGTCATCTCGAGCACCTCGTAGATGTTCTTGCCCTTGTAGCGCACCTCGAGCGTCTCGCGGTTGTACCGCTGGCCGCGGCAGACCTCGCAGGGGACGTAGACGTCCGGCAGGAAGTGCATCTCGATCTTGATGATGCCGTCGCCCGTGCACGCCTCGCAGCGGCCGCCCTTGACGTTGAAGCTGAAGCGGTTCGATTTGTAGCCGCGCGCGCGCGCGTCGTTCGTCGAGGCGAACACCTCGCGGATCAGGTCGAACACGCCCGTGTAGGTCGCGGGGTTCGAGCGCGGCGTGCGACCGATCGGCGACTGGTCGATCGCGATGATCTTGTCGAGCTGTTTCAGCCCATCGATAGAGTCGTGCGCGCCGGCGCGCAGCCGCGAGCGGTTCAGCTTCTGCGAGAGCGACTTATAGAGGATTTCGTTGACGAGCGACGACTTGCCGCTGCCGGACACGCCGGTCACGCAGGTCATGACGCCCAGCGGAAAGCGGACGTCGATGTTCTTCAGGTTGTTCGCGCGCGCGCCGCGGACCTCGATGTATCCGCTCGGCTTCCGTCGGACCGCCGGCACGGGCACGCTCCGCCTGCCGGACAGATACGCGCCGGTGATCGAGCGATCGGCCGCCATGATCTCCGCCGGCGTCCCGCACGCGACGACCTCGCCGCCGAGCACGCCCGCGCCGGGGCCGATGTCGACGATGTAGTCGCTCGCCATCATCGTCTCCTCGTCGTGCTCGACGACGATCAGCGTGTTCCCGAGGTCGCGCAGCGATTTCAGCGTGCCGAGCAGCCGCTGCACCTTGGACTCACCGAAGCGGGAATGGGCATCAAAGGCGTAGCGTGGTCCGCGTCGGTACTCGGCGTCTTGCTCTCCGAAGGCATCGGCGATACGATCCGCGTCTCGCTCACGCCCGAGCCCAACGGCGATCGCGCGCGCGAGGTGATCGTCGCGCAGGAAATCCTACCTAAGCCGGGAGTCGATCTCCTTCAATATCTGCTTTGCGATCGCGCGCTGCTTGTCGGTGAGCTCGACGCCTGCGAAGAACGTGCGCGCGTCGAGGATCGACATGTCCGACACCTCGGCGATCGACTTGCCGCCGACCGTGACCGCGAGCGCCTCGCGCTTCAATCGCTTTCCGCCGCACTCGGGGCAGGGCGTGTTCGCCATGTAGCCCTCGAACACGACCTTCATCGCGTCCGAGTGCGTCTCGCGGTAGCGGCGCTCGAGGTTCGTGATGATGCCCTCGAACGGCGCGTTGAACACGCCGCCGCCGTCCTCGCGCTGGTACTCGAGCCGTATCTTCTCGCCGCGGGTGCCGTAGAGCAGTTTGTCGACGATCTCCTCCGGGAGCTCCGAGACCGGCGCGTCGAGCGAGAAGTTATACTTGTCGGCGAGCCCCTTCAGATACATCGTCGCCATGCTGTCCGGCTCCGCGGAGTTCCAGCCGCTGACCTGTATCGCTCCCTCGTTGAGCGACTTCGACGGGTCCGGCACGATCATGTTCGGGTCGATCTTGAGCAGCACGCCGAGCCCGGAGCACGTCGGGCACGCGCCGTACGGGTTGTTGAACGAGAACATCCGGGGAGCGAGCTCCTCGATCGAGATGTTGCAGTCCGGGCAGGCGTAGTTCTGCGAAAACAGCATGTCCTCGCCGTCGACGACGCTCGCGACGACGAGCCCGCCCGAGAGCCGCATCGCGGTCTCGACCGAGTCGGTCAGCCGCTGCTGTATGTCCTCGCGCACGGTGAGCCGGTCGACCACGACCTCGACCGTGTGCTTCTTCGTCTTCGTGAGCTTCGGCGGGTCCGCGATCTCGCAGAGCTCCCCGTCGACGCGCATGCGGACGAACCCCTGCTTCGCCATGTCCTCGAACAGCTTCACGTACTCGCCCTTGCGCGCGCGGACGACCGGCGCGAGCACCTGTATGCGCGTGCGCTCCGGCAGCGCCAGAATCTGGTCGACGACCTGGTCGACCGTCTGCTGGCGGATCTCCTTGCCGCACTCGGGACAGTGCGGCACGCCCGCGCGCGCGTACATAAGCCGCAGGTAGTCGTGAATCTCGGTCACGGTGCCGACCGTCGAGCGCGGATTCTTCGAGGTCGTCTTCTGGTCGATCGAGATCGCGGGGGAGAGGCCGTCGATCGAATCGACGTCCGGCTTCTCCATCTGGCCCAAAAACTGCCGCGCGTACGAGGACAGCGACTCCACATAGCGCCGCTGCCCCTCGGCATAGATCGTGTCGAACGCGAGCGAGCTCTTGCCCGAGCCCGAAAGTCCGGTCATGACGATCAGGCTGTCGCGCGGGAGCTCGACAGTGATGTCCTTTAAGTTGTGCTCGCGCGCGCCGCGCACGATGATCTTGTCGTTTCTCATGATTTGCGCCTCCTGCGCGCGGGCCTCGAGGATTCGTTCGTGCCCATCGGCTTCTCGCCGCGCAATTGCAGCATCTGGTCGCGCAGCTTCGCCGCCTTCTCGAAGTCGAGGTTTCCGGCGGCCGCGAGCATCTGCTCCTCGAGCTTATCAATCGCCATCAGCCGCTCGAGCTCGTCCATGCCGGCCGGGGCGCCCTTGTCGGGCGTGCGCGCGATCTCCATCAATTCGCGGATCGCGGCGCGCACCGTCTGCGGCGTGATGCCGTTTTCGTCGTTGTACTTCTGCTGGATCGCGCGGCGGCGGTTCGTCTCGCCGATCGCGCGCGACATCGAGTCGGTCAAATTGTCCGCGTACATGATGACGCGCCCGTCGACGTTGCGCGCCGCGCGGCCGATCGTCTGGATCAGGGACGTCTCCGAGCGGAGGAACCCCTCCTTGTCGGCGTCGAGGATCGCGACGAGCGCGACTTCCGGGAGGTCGAGCCCCTCGCGAAGCAGGTTGATGCCGACCAAGACGTCGTACTCGCCGAGCCGGAGCGACCGGATCAGGCGGATGCGCTCGAGCGTCTCGACGTCGGAGTGCAGGTACTCGACGCGGACCTCGAGCTCGCGCAGGTACCCGGTCAGGTTCTCGGCCATGCGCTTGGTGAGCGTCGTGACGAGCACGCGCTGCCCGGCCGCGACAACTTTCCGAATCTCGCCGAGCAGGTCGTCCACCTGCCCGGTCGCGGGCCGGACGACGATCTCGGGGTCGATCAGCCCCGTCGGGCGGATGATCTGCTCGACGACCTGCCCGGCGCGCTCGAGCTCGTAGGGCCCCGGCGTCGCCGACACGAAGATCGCCTGCCCCGCGCGCTGCTCGAACTCGAAGAAGCGCAGCGGCCGGTTGTCGAACGCCGACGGCAGCCGGAAGCCGTAGTCCACGAGCGACTTCTTGCGCGCGAAGTCTCCGTTGTACATGCCGCGAAGCTGCGGGACCGTCACGTGCGACTCGTCGATGAACACCAAAAAATCCTTTGGGAAGTAGTCGAGCAGCGTGAACGGCGGCGTGCCGGCCTCGCGCCCGTCGAAGTAGCGCGAGTAGTTCTCGATGCCCGAGCAGTAGCCGATCTCGCGCAGCATCTCGATGTCGTAGCGCGTGCGCTGCTCGAGCCGCTGGGCTTCGAGCAGTTTTCCCTCGGCGTTGAACTCCGCGAGGCGGTCGGCGAGGTCGCGCTCGATGTTTTCGATGCACCGCTCGAGCTTGTCGCGGGACGTCGCGTAGTGCGAGGCGGGGAAGATCATCACGTGCGCGAGGTGGGTCAAGACCGCGCCGGAGACGACGTCGACCTCCGAGATGCGCTCGAGCTCGTCGCCGTAAAGCTCGATGCGCAGCGCCTTCTCGCTCGACGCCGCGGGGATGATCTCGACGATGTCCCCTCGCACGCGGAAGCTGCCGCGCTCCTGCTCGAAGTCGTTGCGCGTATACTGTATCTCGACGAGCCGCCGGATGAGCTCGTCGCGGTCTATGCGCATGCCCTCGCGCAGCGAAACCGACAGCCCCTCGTACTCCTCCGGGTCGCCCAGGCCGTAGATGCAGCTGACCGACGCGACGATCACGACGTCGCGCCGCTCGGCCAACCACGCGGTCGCGCTGTGGCGCATGCGGTCGATCTCGTCGTTGATCGAGGAGTCCTTCTCGATGAACGTGTCGGTCGACGGGATGTACGCCTCCGGCTGGTAGTAGTCGTAATAGCTTACAAAGTAACCGACCGCGTTTTCGGGAAAGAACTCGCGGAACTCGCCCGCGAGCTGCGCCGCGAGCGTCTTGTTGTGCGCGATCACGAGCGCCGGGCGGTTCAGGTTTTGGATGATGTTCGCCATCGTGAAGGTCTTGCCCGAGCCCGTGACGCCCAGCAGCACCTGGTGCTTGAGCCCGCGCTCGACGCCCTCGGTCAGCGCCTCGATCGCGGCGGGCTGGTCGCCGGTCGGCCTG
>MWAC01000303.1 GCA_002068815.1 Firmicutes bacterium ADurb.Bin467
GTGCTCGCTCGACCAGGCGCGCATGCGGATGAAGAAGTGAGGTGGCGGCGGTGTCGGAGACGATTCTCGAAATGCGGGGCATCACGAAGCGGTTCGGCGGCGTCGCGGCGCTGAGCTCTGTGTCGATCGACCTGCGGGCGTCGGAGATTCACGCGATCGTCGGCGAAAACGGCGCGGGCAAATCGACGCTGATGAAGATTCTGAGCGGCAGCTACCCGCACGGAAGCTACGAGGGCGAGATATGGATCGGCGGCAGGAGGGTGCAGTTCTCGACGCCGTCGGACGCGGTGAAATCCGGCATCGAGATGATCTATCAGGAGATCAGCATGCACCTGGATCTCTCGGTTGCGGAGAACATCTTCCTCGGGCGGATGCCGAAAAAGCGCGGCACGGTCGATTGGAAGGCGGCGTTCCGAAACGCGAAGAAATATACGGACATGGTCGGCCTCGACGTATCCGTCCGGCAGACGCTGCGCGACCTCTCGACGAGCCGGCAGCAGATGGTCGCGATCGCGCGCGCGCTTTCGCGGGACCCGAAGATACTGGTGCTCGACGAGCCGACCTCTGCGCTCACCGAAAGCGAGGTCGAGACGCTGTTTGACAACCTGTTCCGCTTGAAGGAGCGCGGCATCTCGTGCATCTACATCACGCACAAGATGAAGGAGGTCATGCGCCTCGCCGACCGCGTGACGGTGCTTAGGGACGGGCGGCACATCTCGACCCGCAGCCGCGCGGAGGTCACGATCGACTCGGTCATCGAGGAGATGGTCAACCGCAAGATCGGAAACCTGTATCCCAAGCAGGCCGTGCCGCTCGGAGGGGAGGCGCTCAGGGTCGAGGAACTGACCGTCGCGCACCCGTACTCGACCGGCAAGAACATCGTAGACCATGTGTCGTTCTCGGTGCGAAGGGGCGAGATCTTGGGCATCGTCGGGCTCGTCGGCGCGGGGCGGAGCGAGCTCGTCAGCGGCATCGTCGGCGCGATCCCGATCGCGGGCGGCCGCGTGTTCGTCGACGGCAAGCCCGTATCGCTCAAGAACCCGCGCAGGGCGATCCGCCGGGGCGTCGCGCTTTTGAGCGAGGACCGCAAGGTCAACGGCTATGTGCCGACGATGGACATCGCCCAGAACGTGTCGCTCGCGAGCATCGAGCAGATCGCCGACCGCTCGATCCTTCGCCCCAAGCGGGAGCGCGACTTCGCGAGGAAGTGGATCGGCGAGCTCTCGATCCGCGCGCGGTCGGAAAAGGACAACATCATGAGCCTCTCCGGCGGCAACCAGCAGAAGGTCGTGCTCGCGAAGTGGCTGATGACGCGCCCGGGCGTTCTCTTGCTCGACGAGCCGACGCGCGGCATCGACGTCGGCGCGAAGGCGCAAATCTACGAGATCATGACCGCGCTCGCGAGACAGGGCATGGCGATCGTGATGATCTCCTCCGAGCTTCCGGAATTGGTCGGCATGTGCGACCGGTTCATCGTGCTCTCGGAGGGCAGGCGCATGGCGGAATTTCAGCGCGGCGAGGCGGACGAGGAGAAATTCCTGAAGGTCGCCGCGGGCGGCTGAAAATCGGCTTCTCCGGGGGAAATCCCCCGGCAACATAGGAACGATCAAAATTGGAGGAGGGCAAACCATGAAAAAACCCGTGGCAATTCTCTTGATGCTGGCCTTGCTCGTCATCGCCGCGCTCGCGCCGGCCGCTTCGGCGGAGGAGCAACCCTACATCATCCTCGTCAACGCGCTCGTCGGCCACCCGGTCTATGAGCAGCAGGCCGTGGGCGCGCGCATGGCGGCCGAGGACTTCGGCGTGAAACTGGAGATCATCGGCCCCGCGATGGGCACGAACGCGCTCGTCGAGGAGACGAACAACTTCATCGACAACGCGATCTCGATGCACCCCGACGCCATCATCACGGAGCCCTGGGACCCGTCGATGAACGCCGCGGTCGCGCGCATCTACGCGGCCGGCATCCCGAACTTCTGCACGAGCAACCTGCCGGAGAACGAGGAGCACTTCGTCTCGTGGATCGGCACCGACAACTACAACTACGGCATCGCCGCGGCGGACATGATCGCCGAGAAGACCGGCGGCAAGGCGAACGTCTGCATCATGATGGCGAACTTCGACGCCACGAACCAGGTCGAGCAGAAGAAGGGCTTCGAGGACACGATCGCCCAGAAGTATCCGGACATCAAGGTCGCCGTGACCGAGGCCGACGGCGCCGACATGTCAAAGGCACTGACGAAGTTCGAGGAAATCTACACCGCGTATCCGGAGGTCGACGTCGTGTGGATGCTCGAGGGCACCGGCGGACCCGCCGCCGCGCAGGTCGCCAAGGAGAAGGGCCGCCAGATACTGATCCTCGATATCGACGCGGTCGAGCAGACGGTCGATCTGATCGGCAAGGGCGAGATCTGGGCGACGCTCGCGCAGAACTTCTACAAGCGCGGCTACGAGTCCGTGCGCATGGCCTACGAGTACGTGACGAACGGAAACGCCGACACGTTTGAGAAGTACAACGACTCCGGCGTCGTGCTGATCACGAAGGACAACGTCGAGACCTACGAGGACGACCTGCTCGCGGCGATCCGCCTCAAGGGGACGCCGATGAAGTAACCAGGGTGAACGCCCCCGCCGGGAGTTCCCGGCGGGGGATTCGAGGGAGAGGATGACCGTGCCGAAGCTAAGCGACATCGCCATTCGAACGGGGCTCAACGTATCGACCATTTCGCGCGCGCTCAGGGAGGCGCCGGACATCAGCCGCGACACGATCCGCTACGTGCAGATGGTCGCGCAGGAGGTCGGCTACCGCTATCGCAAGCTCGACCAATTGAACGCGCGCTCGATCGGCGTGATTTTGCCCGAGGTGCGCAGCCACTACTACGCCGAGATCGCGCACGCGATCACGAAGGAGATCGGAAAGCACGGCTACTCGGCGCTTCTGATGCTGTCGGGATTCGACACCGAGAGGATCATGGCGGCGTTTGAGGAGATGCTCAAGCAGGACATCGTCGGCGTGATTTTGAGCGGCATCCCGGGCGTCGACGAGCAGCGCGTCGCGGCGTGCACGCTGCCGACCGTCGTTTTGACCGAGGCGAACCTGCTTGCGAGCATCGACACGATATTCGTCGACAGCAACTCCGTCATGCGGCAGGCGCTCGAGCATCTGGCCGCGCTCGGGCACGAGAGGATCGGCTATGTCGGCGAATACGCGTCCGACATACGCTACCGCGCGCTCGTCGAGCTCTGCCGGCAGAGGGAGATGCCGCTCGACCCGCGGTTCGTCAAGCGCGGCGCGGAGCGGTTTGAGCTCGGCGGATACCTGCGCGCGAAGGAGCTTCTGCAGGAGAAGGAGCTTCCCACGGCCATCATCGCGAGCTACGATCAGGTCGCCTTCGGCGCGATGCGCGCGATGCAGGAGGCGGGGCTCTCGATTCCGCGCGACATGTCGGTCGTCGGCGTCGACGACACGATCCTGGGAGACTACATGCCGGTAAAACTCACCACCGTCACGAACCCCGGAAGCCACATGGGCGTCGTCGCCGTCAAGCTCCTGATGGACAGCGTCCAGAAGCCCCTCGACCACGTGGTGCAGAGGGTCGCGCTGCAATCCAGATTGATCGCGCGCGAGTCGACCGCGCCCGCACCGAACGCGAAATCAGACGGCCGATAGGCCGGGGGAACATAGAGAGGGATATCGATATGCCGGAAACTCTCAGAATCGGATGGGCGTCGGAGTCCATCACGCCGGACCGACCGGTGATGCTCGAGGGACAGCTCTACCCGCGCGTGTCGCAATACGTGCACGACCCGATCACCGCGACCGCGCTCGCGCTCTCGATGGGGGACAAGCACTGCGTGATGGTGTCGCTGGACATGGTGTTCATCTCGGAGGCGCTCGCGGCGAGGATTCGCGCGGCGGTCGGCGGCGCGGCCGGGCTCGACGCGGACGCGATCACCTTCAGCTGCATACATACGCACAACTCGACGAGCTTTTCACACGACGCGTTCCGCGAGCGGTTCCGCGCGACGCTGGGCGACGGCGTGCCGCCGCTTCCGCTGCCGGACGACCTGCTCGGGGGCGAGGAGGCGACGCGGTTTGCGGTCGGCCGCATCGCGGGCGCGATATTGCGCGCGTGGGAGGGCCGCGCCCCCGGCGGCGTGAGCTGCGCGCAGGAGTACGCAGCGGTCGGCTTCAACCGGCGGCCGGTGTTCCGCCGCGCGAACGGAAACGCCGACAGCGTGATGTACGGCGGCTGCGACGACCCGAACTTCGTGCGCTTCGAGGGCACGGTCGACCACGGCGTCAACGCGCTCTACACGTGGGATGTCGCCGGCAACCTGACCGGCGTCGCGGTCGGCGTGCCGTGCCCGGCGCAGGTCATGGAGCTGCACTCGTTCATCTCGGCCGACTTCTGGGGGCACGCGCGCGCGCACATCCGCGAAAAGCTCGGGAACGTGTTCGTGCTGCCGCTGTGCGAGGCGTCCGGCGACCAGAACCCGCTCGACCTCGTGCGCATCTCTAAGTCGAACCGCGAGGAGCTCGCGAAGTGGAACGCGCAGGCGGGCGAGGTGTGGCTGAACCTCGACCTCGACCGCGAGTGCGACCGGATCGGGCGCAGGATCGCGTCCGCGGTCGAGATCGCGCTGCCGGCCGCTCGCGCGGCGATCGAGTACCTGCCGGCGTTCAAGTTCCTGCGCTCGGAGGTCGAGCTTCCGATCCGCACGGTCGACGCGGCGGACGCGATCGAGGCGAAGCGCGCAATCGAGGAGGCGCAGGCGCGGTATACCCGGGAGCACCCGGCGACGAGCGAGGACATCGTGGAAATCTTCGAGCCGCTCGGCGTCCACGACCGCTGGAAACTGCAGCGGCAGACGCAGTCGTTCCGCTACCGCGCGGCCTTTTTGCGGCTCGGCAATGCGGTGCTCTCGTTCAACCCGTTCGAGCTGTTCGTCGACTACGCGCTGCGCATCCGGGCGCGCGCGAAGGCCGAGCACGTGTTCATCGTGCAATTGACCGACGGCTACGCGGGGTACCTGCAGACCGATGGGTACGGGGCGTACGAGACGGCGCTAAAGGAAAATCCGGACATCATCCATGTGGGCTGCATGGCCCATGCCCGGAGGAAG
>MWAC01000304.1 GCA_002068815.1 Firmicutes bacterium ADurb.Bin467
TTCATCAATCACGGGCACGTGGTCGAGGTGCAGAAGCGTGAAGCCCGGCTTTTCGAATTTTGCGTATTCCTCGGCGACGCGCTCGAGGCTCTCGGATTCGAACTTCTCCCACTCGAGCCTGGCGACCTGTATCATCGCGACCGAGTTTTCGTCCTGGACGGCCTCGGCGATCGGCTTGACCATCGGGAGGTGCGGGATGTTGAACGCCGGGACGACCTGTCCGACTTCCAGCGCGCGCTGTACGATTTTCTTCGGGTCCATGGGGATTCCTCCTGTTCATCTGCGTATGCCGCTCGTACCATTATATAGAACAAACCGGCCGAATTCAAGCCGCGGGCGGAAATTCTTCCGGGATGCAGGAATTTCCCCGGTTCGGTAGAATTAGGGAAACATATCCATCACCTTTACCGGAGGCGCGGCATGATCGAAGTGGTCGTTCGCAACTGGGACGAGCTGCAAAAGGCGATCTTTGAGGGCGTGTGGGACGACAAGATCCTGCGCTACCGCGCGAACCGCATCTACCGCGGCGCGGCGGACAGGGACTGGCGGCTCGTGCCGTCCCTGAACCGCGTCTGCGGGCACGATCTCCGGCTCGAGGACGCGGTGTTCCGGAGCTTTCGCAAGTACGGCTATGCGGACCTCGCGCAGTACAAGGGCTTCTGGCAGCTTCTGCCAGTCGCGCAGCACTTCGGGCTCCCGACGAGGCTGCTCGACTGGTCGTACTCGCCGCTCGTCGCGGCGCACTTCGCGACCGAGGACACCGACGCCTACGACCGCGACGGCGCGATCTGGTGCTTGGACGCCTCCGAGGTCAAGAAGCGGCTGCCGGCGCGGCTTCTGAAGCGCCTCGAGGACGCGAACAGCAACATCTTCACGATCGAGATGCTCGAAAAGGAGCTGCGCGGATTCCGGGACATGCGCACTCTCTCCGACGAGCCGTTCGCGCTGTTCTTCGAGCCGGCGTCGATGCTCGACCGCATCGCGAACCAGTACGCGCTGTTCTCCGTCGTCAGCGACCCGGCGGTGATGCTGACGGACATCTTGGAAAAGCAGGGCATCCCGTGCACGAAGATCATCATACCGCGCGAGGTGAAGCTCGAGATTCGCGACAAGCTCGACTACATCAACATCTCCGAAAGGATGATCTACCCCGGGCTCGACGGCGTCTGCCGCTGGATCACGCGCCAGTATTCGGCGCTCGGCCCCAGGTATAATGCGGGGAGGAAATAGCATTTCATGGGAACTATATACTTGTATTTTTCCCGGAAGCGCGCTACAATGGTTTGGGAACTTTGAAATACTACGACAACTTAGGAGGGTACCAAGATGAAAATCCGTTCCATGATGGCGGCGCTGCTGGCGATCATCTTCATGATTTCCGGCGTTGCCGCGGCCGCGACAGAGGTCACGATCTGGCACACGTTTACCGAGGAGCAGGAGTCGGCGCTGCAGGGATTCGCCGCCGCCTTCAACGAGAGCCAGGACACCTACGAGGTGCTCGTCCAGTCCCAGACCTATCAGGGATTTTTGGACACCGTCTACAACGCCGTCGCGAACGGCGTCGGCCCGAACATCATCATCAACTACGCCTCCACCGCCGCCGACTACGTCGAGGACGGGCTCGTCGTCGACCTGAGCAAGTACGTGTTCGACCCGGAGATCGGCATGGCCGACATCTTCAACTCGCTGCCCGCGGCGATCCAGACCGAGGCGACCGGCTTCGTCGACGGCGGCATGTACGCGCTGCCGGCGGTCACGACCGGCCCGATCCTCTTCTACAACAAGACGGTCTACGACGAGCTCGGCCTCTCGGTTCCCACGACCTGGGAGGAGCTCGCCGCGAACTCGAAGGCCATCTACGAGGCCAAGGGCATCGCCGGCTTCGCGGCGGACTCGCTGACCGACCTCATGCAGACGCTGCTCATGCAGTCCGGCAACGGCTACATCGACATCGCTTCGAAGAGCGTGCTGTTTGGGACCGAGAGCTTCACGGCATGGCTCAAGTGGTTTGCCGACAACGTGCAGGCCGGCTACTTCGGGCTCAACCCGACCGGCGACTACTGGTCGAACGACTTCAACGCCGGGCTCGTCGCCTCGTACTCCGGCTCCTGCGCGGGCGACAAGTACATCTTCCCGGACGGGTTCGAGTACGCGGTCGCGCCGCTGCCCGAGAAGATCGACGCCGCCTGGTATCCGAGCTGGAACCGCGGCCCGATCGTGTTCAACAAGGACGAGGCCTCGAACCTGGGCGCCTATGAGTTCGTCAAGTTCTTCCTCCAGCCCGAGAACAACGCCGGCTGGGCGAAGGCGATGAACGCGCTGTCGCCGTACGGAACGACGCAGGCGTCCGACGCGTACAAGGCGTTCGCCGCGGAGCTCCCGGCGTCGCTCGTCGCCGTGCAGGACAACTTAGACGTCGCCGGCGCGCTGCCGACGATCTCCGGCTCCTACGCGATTCGCACCGCGCTCCAGGAGGCCGCCACGATGCTCGCCGCCTGCGTGGCCCAGTCCAATCAGGCGATGCAGGGATAATCGCCTCGCGGCGGCATTGAAAAACTGCGGTTTTTCAACGCATGGGAAGGGCCGGTCGCCTGAAATTCTCACGAATTTCCGTGCGGCGACCGGAGCGGGTAAGCATTTTTCTCCACCAACGCAAGCGTTGGCTCCAATGCATTCTCGGACGCAAGCGTCCGAGAACTGCCCCCTACAAATACCATTTGCAGGGGCAGCCCGTCGGCGCGAAGCGCCGACGGGTGCTATCCGAAAAATGCGCGAAACCGGCGTACGCGCCGTCGGGTTCGATTGAACGGGCGGTTCTGTACGCGTTTGTTTGGTTAGGGATTGACGGGTTCCCCCCGTCAATCCTCTTTCCTGTATTTCGGAGGGACGATGAAGCAGAAGCTGTTTGTGTTCATGATCGACGCGCTGTGCGAGATCGACGTCGGGTACATGCGGACGCTCCCGAATTTCGGAAGCCTCCTCGAACGCGGCGCGCTGGTCGAGGAGGTTCTGCCGGTATACCCGTCGTTCACGTACCCGTGCCACACGTCGATCATGACCGGCTGCTACCCGGACCGGCACGGCATACCGCACAACGAGATGGTCAGGGCGGGCGTGCACCCGGTGCCGTGGTATACCCGGCGCGAATACGTGAAACAAAAATTCTTCGCGGAGTACGCGAAGGACGCCGGCTATTCGACATGCCTGATCAACTGGCCGGTCAGCGCCGGGGCGGACGTCGACTGGAACCTGCCGATGGTCATCCCGATGATGTACCGCGGCGACGACCCGCTGCAGTTTTACGAGGGATGCGCGACGCGGGAGCTGCTCGACCGCTATTATTGGAAGTACGGCCACCTGCTGCGCGGGCTGAACCGCGAGATCAACGCAAGCCTCGATTCGTTCACGAACGCCGTCGCGCCGGACATCGTGCGCGACTTCGGCCAGCCGGACGTGATGTTCGTCAAGATGTGCGATCTGGACACGATCCGCCACAGGCTCGGCGTCGATACCGACCTCGCGCGCGAACAATTGAAGAAGCACGACTGCGAGCTCGGGGTGCTGATGGAGTCGATCCGGCGCTTCGGGGACTTCGACAGCACGAACTTCGTCGTCATGGGCGACCACGGGCAGACGGACGTGAAGCGCGTATTGAACTTCAACCGCGTGCTGCAGGAGGCGGGCTTGCAGGAGTTGAACGCGGACGGCAGCCTCAAGAGCTTTGACGCGTACTGCCACTCGGTCGGCATCTCCGGCTGGATCGAGCTGCGCGACCCGGGCGACGCAGGGCTTCGCGAGAGGGTGTATCGGGTTCTGCTCGACGCGCGGGACGGCGGGGAATACGACCTCAGGCGCGTCTTCACGAAGGAAGAAGCGCGGGAGCTTTTTCACCTTTCCGGGCCGTTCGACTTCGTCGTCGAGTGCGACCCTCCGACGTCGTTCAACTTCACGCCGTCCGACCCGCTGTTCCGCGACGCCGCGCCGGGCGACTACAAGACCGCGATGGCCGGACACGGCGGCCTTCCGACGCTCTCGCACCGGACAACGCTCTTCGCGGCGGGCCCGGCGGTGCGCCCCGGCGCGATTGTGAAACGCGCGTCGCTCGTCGACGAGGCGCCGACGATGGCGAGGATGCTCGGCTTTTCCATGCCGGGCGTCGACGGGCGCGCGCTCGAGGAGATTTTGCGGTAGACACATACAGAAGGGGAGACGCTGATGCGCGTAACACTCGACCATTTGACGAAGCGGTTCGGAGACGTCGTCGCGGTATCGGACTTCTCGACGGAGCTCGGGCACGGCGAGCTGATCGCGCTGCTCGGCCCGTCCGGCTGCGGCAAGTCGACGATCCTCAACATGCTCGCGGGCATCGTGCCGGCGACGAGCGGCAAAATCCTGTTCGACGGCGAGGACGCGACCGACATGCCGCCGGAAAAGCGTGGCATAGGGCTCGTGTTCCAGAACTACGCGCTGTACCCGCACATGACGGTCTTGCAGAACATCTGCTTTCCGCTCGAGGTGCAGAGGGTTCCGAAGGCAGAGCGGCTTCAAAGGGCGGAGGAGATCGCGAAGCTCGTACACGTCGAGGGGCTGTTGAAGCGCCGCCCGGCGGAGCTCTCCGGCGGGCAGCAGCAGCGGGTCGCGATCGCGCGCGCGCTCGTCAAGAACCCGCGCCTGCTGCTGCTCGACGAGCCGCTCTCAAACCTCGACGCGAGGCTTAGGCTCGAGATGCGCGAGGAGATTCGGCGCATACAGCAGCGCACCGGCGTCACGACGATCTTCGTCACGCACGACCAGGAGGAGGCGATGTCGATCTCCGACCGGATCGTGCTGATGAAGGCGGGCGCGCTCCAGCAGAGCGGCGTGCCGCAGGCGCTCTACCACGACCCGAA
>MWAC01000305.1 GCA_002068815.1 Firmicutes bacterium ADurb.Bin467
ACGGTGTCGGTCCCGCCGACGGTGTCGGTCCCGCCGACGGTGTCGGTCCCGCCGACGGTGTCGGTCCCGCCGACGGTGTCGGTTCCGCGGTGGGCGAGGCGGTCGGCCGGGGCGTCGGGGAAGCCGTCGGCATGGGCGTCTGCGAGGGCGACGGCGTCACCTCGACGATCGGCGCGGGGGAGTACATCTCGCGATATTTCAGGGACTCGTCCTCGACGCGCGCGCGGTTTGCGTACCAGAAAACCACGTAGATAAGGCTCAGGAGGAGGACGAGCGCGCACGCGCCCAGAAACATCCTGTGCCTTCTGGCGCGCGGGCTTTTGTCGCCCCATTTCAACAGCGCCTTCCATTCGTTTCGCATGCGGCCGGGCCTCCAACAACAATTTCGCCTCCCATTATAAGCCCTCGCGCGGAAGATTGCAAGCCGCCCGGGTTCGCATACTGCATCCGTCTCCCTCATATGCTCAAACAGTAAATTGTGGTGGGAGGCGCGTTCCATGAATCAAAGCACATTGTATCGGGACATCGCCGGCCGATGCGAGGGAGATATTTACTTGGGCGTCGTCGGTCCCGTGCGAACGGGCAAGTCGACGTTCATCAAGCGGTTCATGGAGCTGCTTGTTCTTCCGAACCTCGCCGGCGAACACCGCCGCGAGCGGGCGCTCGACGAATTGCCGCAGAGCGGCGCGGGGCGGACGATCATGACCACGCAGCCGAAGTTCGTGCCGAACGAGGCGGTCGAGCTGCAGCTTCGCGACGAGGCGAACTTTCGCGTGCGCCTGGTCGACTGCGTGGGATACCTGATCGACGGTGTGCTGGGGCTGGACGAGGAGGGCGAGACGCGCATGGTCCGGACCCCGTGGTTCGACCACGACATCCCCTTCGAGCAGGCGGCGGAGCTCGGCACGCGCAAGGTGATCCGCGAGCACTCGACGATCGGCGTCGTCGTGACGACCGACGGCAGCGTCACCGACATCCCGCGAAGCGCCTACGTCGGCGCCGAGGAGCGCGTCATCGCGGAGCTGAAGGCGCTCGAAAAGCCGTTCGTCGTCGTCCTGAACACGAAGAAGCCGCTCGACCCGGACACGCGCAGGCTCCGCGACGCGCTTGAGGAGAGGCACGCCGTGCCGGTGATGGCGATGGACGTCTTGAACATGCGCGAGGCGGACCTGAACGGGCTGCTCGAGAGCGTGCTGTTCGAGTTCCCGCTGACCGAGATTCGCGTAAGCGCGCCGTCGTGGCTGACGTCTCTCGACGCCGACCACTGGCTCAACGAGGCCGTGCTCGGCGCGGTGCGCTCCGCGGCGGAGCAGATGCGGCGCGTGAACGACCACCAGGTGCTCGGCCGGGCGCTCGAGGCGCTCGAGTACACAGAGGACGCGTCCGTCAGCGAGATTCGGCTCAACGAGGGCGCGATCGACTACCGGCTCGCGCTCAAGGACGGCCTGTTCTACCGCGTGCTCGGCGAGGCGAGCGGACAGGAGATCGAGGACGAGGAGCACCTGTTCGAGATGATGAAGGAGCTCGTCAAGGCAAAGCGCGAGTACGACCGCGTCGCGGGCGCGCTCGAGAGCGTGCGCAGGACCGGCTACGGGCTCGTGACGCCGACGATGGCGGAGCTGACATTGCAGGAGCCGGAGATCGTCCGGCAGGGCTCGCGCTTTGGCGTCCGGCTCAAGGCCAGCGCGCCGTCGCTTCACATGATCCGCGTCGATATCGACACCGAGGTGAGCCCGGTCGTCGGCACCGAGAAGCAGTCCGAGGAGCTCGTCCAGTATCTCCTGAGCGCGTTCGAGAACAACCGCGCCGGCATCTGGGAGACCGAGCTGTTCGGAAAATCGCTGAACGACCTCGTGCGCGAGGGGCTTTCGAACAAGCTGACGCGCATGCCCGAGGACGTGCGCACAAACATACAGGCGGCGCTCAAGAAGATCATCAACGAGGGAACCGGCGGCATGATCTGCATCCTGTTGTGATCCCCCGGGCGAATTTTCCCGGGAGGTTGCGCCTGCGCGCGTTTTGATGTATACTGTACATGGAAAACGCGCGAAAGGGATGGTGGCGACATGAAGCTGATCATTGCGATTGTGCAGGATGAGGATTCTTCCCACCTCATCCGAAAGCTGATGGACGGGGGTTACGGTGTAACCAAGCTCGCGACGACCGGCGGATTCCTGCGCTCCGGAAACACGACCTTGCTGGTGGGCGTCGACGACGAGCAGTTCGACGGCGCGATGGCCATCATCGAGGACATCTGCAAGAGCAGAAAGCAGATCGCGACCTCGCCGTCCCCGATGTCCGGCTCGACCGGCGTGTACGTGCCGTACCCGATCGAGGTCGTGGTCGGCGGCGCGACGATCTTCGTGCTGAACGTCGAAAAATTCATCAAGATTTAGGAAGCCCGGGAAAGGCGTACGCTGCGATTGAAACGGTCTGATTTTGCGGGGAGTCCGGAAATTGAACACCTGATGCGTTCGGTGAAAGCCGGGCGCATTGCCCATGCCTATCTGATCGCCGGCGGCAGGGGAACGGGCAAGCGCACGCTCGCGAAGCTCGCCGCGCAGTCGCTGTTCTGCCAGGCCGAGGACAAGCCCTGCGACCAATGCCCCGCCTGCAAGCGGATCATCGCCGGCAGCCACCCGGATGTCCGGACGATCGCCCCGAAGGGGAAGTCGATCGGCGTCGACGAGGTGCGGCTCTTGATAAACCGGCTGTCGGTCAAGCCCTACGAAGGCGGATACCGCGCGGTGATCGTCGAGGAGGCCGACAGGATGACGCTGAGCGCGCAGAACGCGCTGCTCAAGACGCTCGAGGAGCCCGGCGACAGGACGGTATTCTTTTTGCTGACGGAGTCGCCGAACGCGCTCGTCCCGACGGTGCGCTCGCGCTCGCGCATCGTCCGGGTCGCGCCGCTCCCGCGCGACCGGTGCGCGGAGGTGCTCGTCTCGCGCGGCGTCGACGAGGCGCGCGCGCGGACGCTCTCCGGCTTTGCGCGCGGCGCGGTCGGGCGCGCGCTTGAGATCGGCGCGGACGAGGGCTTTTTCCCGCTGTACCGGCGCGTGCTCGGGTCGCTCCAATCGCTCAAGGGCCCCGGCTCGGTCGCGGAGGCGGCGGGTGGGCTCTCCGAGGAAAAGGACCGCTCGGCGGACGTACTCGAGATGCTCGAGATCATCGGCCGCGACAGGATGGCCGTCGAAAACGGAGCTCCGGCCGAGGCGTGCGACCCCGCGGCCGTCGCGGAATTGCCGATTTCCGGCGGCGCGCTTCTCAGGGGCGTGCTGCGCGCGCGGGAGATGCTCTTCTCGAACGTCGCGTGGCCGAGCGTGCTCGATCAATTGTATTTTTCGCTTCCGGAAGGTTAGGATATTACAGGAGGAACACAAATGGCGACAGTGATCGGCGTCCGGTTCAAGAAGGCCGGCAAGGTATATTATTTCGACCCGTGCGAGGTGTGGCCGCGCCCGGGCGACAATGTCGTCGTCGAGACGGCGCGCGGCGTCGAGTTCGGCGAGGTCGTCACCGGTGCGCGCGAGGTCGACGACCAGCAGATCGTCGCGCCGCTGAAGAAGGTGCTGCGCGTCGCGACCGAGGAGGACGTGCGCCGCGCGGACTACAACGCGAAGCGCGAGGTCGAGGCGATGAAGATCTGCCAGGAGAAGATCGGAAAGCACAAGCTCGAGATGAAGCTCGTCAGCGTCGAATATACGTTTGACAACTCGAAGATCATCTTCTACTTCACCGCGAACGGGCGCGTCGACTTTCGCGAGCTCGTCAAGGACCTCGCAAGCGTGTTCAAGACGCGGATCGAGCTCCGGCAGATCGGCGTGCGCGACGAGGCGAAGATGCTGGGCGGGCTCGGCTCCTGCGGGCGGCCGATCTGCTGCGGCACGTTTTTGGGGGACTTTCAGCCGGTGTCGATCAAGATGGCGAAGGAGCAGAACCTGTCTTTGAACCCGACGAAGATCTCCGGCCAGTGCGGGCGGCTCATGTGCTGCCTCAAGTACGAGCAGGACTACTACGAGCAGACGCTCAAGAAGCTGCCGCGCGTCGGGAAGGACATCGTGACCCCGGACGGCGTCGGCGTCATCACGGACATCAACGCGATCTGCGAGCGCGTCAAGGTGCGCATCAAGACCGCGGACGACAGCTTCGACGTGCGCGAATACAACATCGCGGACGTCCGCCGGCCCGGCCCGGACGACTCCGCCGCCGTGCGCGAGGCGCCCCGGCCGCACCTGAACCGCGGCGACCGCCGCCCGGAGGAGCCCAAGGGCGAGGCCGCGCCCGAGGACGACGCGAAGCGCCGCCGCTACCCGCACCAGAAGGCGCCGAAGAATTTGAGCACCGAGCAGTTCTTCGAGAAGATGCACACCGACGGCGACGGAGCGAAGAAGCGCCCGGACAGGCCCCGGAAGGACCGCGCGCCAAGAAGCGACAAGGCCCCGGACGCCGTGCAGGGCGCAAAGAAGGCCGAGGGGAAGCAGGATGTGGCGGAAACGTAAAAATAACGCATGAAATTTCAAAAAAGGGCTGTACTTTCCGCGCGCGATATGCTATAATACGACCAGCCCCGATAGAACGCTCTAAGAAACCGTATCCCTCCGGTGGGACCCCTACCGATGGCAGGACTCGGCATCTAAGACAGGTCATCGCTTGGGCACACACATTTAGGAGGGTTTTTTCCATGATGGAAGACAAGACTTTGGTTTGCCGTGAGTGCGGCGCGGAGTTTGCGTTCACCGCGTCCGAACAGCAGTTCTATGCCGACAAGGGCTTTCAGAACGAGCCTGGCCGTTGTCCGGCCTGCCGTGCTGCCCGCCGTCAGAACAATGGTGGCTCCCGCGGCGAGCGCCAGATGTACGAAGTGATCTGCGACGGATGCGGCCAGCCCACGCAGGTGCCGTTCCAGCCCCGCGGAGACCGTCCCGTCTACTGCCGCAACTGCTTTGACTCCCAGCGTCAGAGCCGCTTCTAAGCACAACGGGTATTAACCGCCCCCGCAAGGGGGCTTTTTTTGTGGAGAGATTGTGGGGGATGCGAGGGGTCCTTGAGGGATTGGCGCGCCGCGGAAGGAGCTTCCCTTGGGGGAAATAGTTCTGTGGGCTTTTCCGGAGGGGCGCGGGGATTGAAATTGGCAATCATGACGCCCGCGCATATTTCCGCCGCAAAGTGATTTCCGAAATATTACATATAATGCGAATCTATGAACAATAAGAGACAAAAAGGTGCAAAGTGATTCTTTTCGGCGTATTTTCCTGTATACTATTCCCGAAAGGATTGCGGGGAGCGGGAAAATGGACAAAAGAGCGGCAAAAAGTCGACGGGAGAGGCGGATCGCGCGGCGCAGGCAAAGGCTGGTCGCGCGCAGCATCATACTGTCCTCCGTGC
>MWAC01000306.1 GCA_002068815.1 Firmicutes bacterium ADurb.Bin467
CGAGCAGGCCCACCCCCACCCCAATCGCATATGCCCCGTTGTACATGTCTGTCCCCCCTCTTTCCCGTCGATGGACACAGTATGCCACAGAGCTTCCGATTTGTCAAGTATCTTTGACATTATTTCGGGATTATTTTACAAAGAGATCCCCCCGCCGACAGATCGCCCCTTTATCCCGTCTCCCCAAAACGAAGATTCTCCGCCTATAGCCGGGCGGAGAATCGCGTTCCATCGGGCGGCAGCAATTGGCCGCGGGCCCCGCCCGCCCGCCCGCTAGTCCGCGGTCAGGGTGCAGTCCTGGAAGAACATCGTCTCGTAGGTGTCGTCCTCCCAGACCTCGAAGGTAAAGGTGATCTCGCGGGGGTTCTCCAGAGCGTAGGCGGTGACATCCTCCTCGCCCTCGATCGGCTCGAGCAGGAAGTAATCCGAGACGGTCGCGCCGTCGGCCACGTCGTAGACGCCGAGGCCATATACCTCGACGCCGTCGGCAACGGGGTCATTGACGGAGATGGAGATCGCCTTGCCGGTGTTGTTTTCCACGATGACGTAGAAGCGGATCATCTGGCTGTCCGCGTCGTAGGCGCTGTCGTAGAGGGACATCCGGACGCCGCGCTGGTCGATCA
Source organism: Firmicutes bacterium ADurb.Bin467 (assembly GCA_002068815.1). Taxonomy (GTDB): domain Bacteria; phylum Bacillota; class Clostridia; order Christensenellales; family Aristaeellaceae; genus Pullichristensenella. Next base: position 624 of record MWAC01000306.1, read on the forward strand.
GCATGAGGCCGTCCTCGATCGAGGGAATGGGAGTCGGCTCCGGCGCGCGGGCGTCGAGTTCCTCATAGATGCGGTCGAGCAGGTCGTAGAGCTCCGCGTCGGTCATGGCCGTCAGGTCGAGCTCGCCGGCGCCGGGCGCGGGCGTGGTCACCGAAAAGCCGAGCTTCGGCGCCTGCGGCTCGACGGCGGGCGCCTCCGTCTGGGCAACGGGCACGTCCGTGCGCTTGTCCTTCAGGCCGAAGTTGAAGCTCATCGCGCTCGCGCACGTCGGCAGGAGCATAAGCGCAAGCGCCAAAATGCAGCAGATCCATCTCTTCATACCAAATTTCCCCCATCCTTTATTGCCGATTTCTCCCATCCAGATTATAGCATGTCCGGGGCCGAAAGACAAGGGAAAACCGAGGCCGGATGCCCGCCCGTCACTCCGCGACCAGAGACACAGCCTGGAGGAACATCGTCTCGTGGGCTTCGGTGTCCCAAACCTCGAAGGTAAAGCTGAACTCGCGCGGGTTTTTCAGAATGTCGCCGTAGAGCTCCTCCTGGCCCTCGAGCGGCTTGAGCGTGAACGAATTCCAGAACGTCTTGCCGTCGGGAACCGGGTAGAGGTCAAAGCCGTCCATTTCGACGCCGTCGACATAGGAATCCTTTACATAAATGCAAATCTCCCTGCCGGTGCTGTTTTCCACGAGCACATCGAAGTAGAGGCTCCCGTCCTCGATCAAATCGATCCAGTTAAGCGCCATCCGGACGCCGTCCCGGTCGAACAGGATCATTTCGTCCCTGATCCGGAGACCCTTGGGCTCCTCGGTTGGCGCGGGCGTCGCGGCGGTGCGGGCGTCGCGGCGGTGCGGGCGTCGATCTCCGCATCGACCCGGGCGTCCAGGTCGTTAAGCTCGTCGTCGGTCAGCCTCGAAAGGTCGAGGCCGTCGATGTCCGGCTCGGGAACGAGCAATTTGTAGCCGTGGCGCGGCCTGTTCGCCGGGTCGAGGGGAACGTCCATCGCGCTCGCGCTCACGGGCGGCAGAAGCAGAACAAGCGCCAAAGTGAACAAGACCCATTTCTTCATACCGGTGTACCATCCTTCGATGCAATTCGGGAAATCCATATTTTTCCAACCCGATTATAACACGCCGCGGCCCCAAACACAAGAAACCGGCTGGTTGACAATTTCCCGAAAACGTGCTATAAAGGATTGTAACCTTCCGAAAGGGGTGGAAAGATGCGCAGATAATCTCGCACGGAAATGGGTGTCGGCGTCGCCATGCTCATGTTCTGCGGGAGGGGCGCACTTTCTGTCTCGCCGCGCGCTGTGCGCGGAGGATGTATTTGGAAAGCGTCGCCTTTGCGCGGCGCTTTTACTTGCATAAGGGGGGTATTGCCTTGTCCGTGATCTCCATTCAAAACCTGCGCTTCCGCTACGAGGGTCGGACGGAGCCGGTGTTCGACGGCCTGACGCTCTCGCTCGACGACACGTGGCGGCTCGGGCTGATCGGCCGGAACGGCCGCGGCAAGACGACGCTGTTGAAGCTGCTCGCGGGGCAGTTGGACGCCGGCGGCGCGATTGCGGCGTCCGCGCGGTTCCTGTACTTCCCGTTTTCGGTGCCCGACCCTGACCAAACGACACGAGGCGTGCTCAAATCGCTCGGCGGCGCGGAGGACTGGCGGATCGAGCGCGAGATGTCGCTGCTGTCCGTCGGCGACGGGGCGCTGGAGCGGCCGTTTTCGACGCTCAGCAACGGCGAGCGCACGAAGGCGCTGCTCGCGGCGCTGTTTTTGCAGGACGGCGCGTTCCCGCTGATCGACGAGCCGACGAACCATCTGGACCTCGACGGCCGGCGCGCGGTCGCCGGCTACCTCTCGAAAAAGGGCGGGTTTCTGCTCGTCTCGCACGACCGCGACTTTTTAGACCGCGCGATCGACCACGTGCTCGCGCTGAACCTGGACGGCGCGGAGCTTCTGCGCGGCAACTTCTCGAGCTGGAATGCGGAGCGCGAGCGGCGCGAGGCGTTCGAGCGCGCAGAGAACGACAGGCTGCGGGGCGAAATCCGCAGGCTCGGCGAGGCCGCCCGGCGCGCGGAGGCGTGGTCCGGCAAGGCCGAGAAGGGCAAGCACAGGA
>MWAC01000307.1 GCA_002068815.1 Firmicutes bacterium ADurb.Bin467
ATCCTGAAGGGCGCGAGCCGGCTGATCGCCGTGCACGGCGGCCGCTCGCCGGTTTTGAGCGCGACCGGCTGCGCGGGCATGGCGAAGGGCGGCTCCGGGGACGTGTTCGCGGGCATGCTCGGCGCGCACCTCGCGAAGCCGCACCCGGAGGCGTCCGAAGCGCCGCGGAGGATGGACGCGATGGACCTCGCGCTCGTCGCGGAGCTGCACGGGCTCGCGGGGCTCATCGCCGAGCGGAGGATCGGCAGCGAGGGCATGACCGCGCAGGATATCGTCGCCGCAATCCCGGAGGTGTTCCGAAGTGACGGCGATTAGGGCGCTTCTACCCGAAGGCGCGCGCGTCCGGCGCGACCGCGGGCCGGGGATATTCGTCTCGAAGCAGCCGGTCGAATCGCCGCATTTCCGGTCGGAGCCGCACGGGAACCTGTGGCGGCTGTTCCCGGCGCAGCGGCTGTTCGACGAGTTCGAGCGGGACGACCCGGACGGGGCGCTGACGCGCTCGCTCGAGCGGTTCCGGGGAATTCCCGCGGACGAGGCGTCGGCCGCGCTGTTCTCGGAGGCCCTGAAACTCAGCGAGGCACCGGAGCCCGCGCGAATCGAGGCGCTCGACCGGGCGATCCGGCGGCGGGCGGCCGCTTGCCTGCGCTCGGGCGGGGGCGGCGGGCTGTACGCGTGCGCCGCGGCGTTCAAAAAAATTGGAGGAGACGGACATGAGGCTTAAATGGCACGGGCATTCCTGCTTTTCGATGACCTTCGAGGGCGGCGTTGCGGTCGTGACCGACCCGTTTGACCGGACGGTCGGCTACCCGCTGTGCCGCGCGCGGGCGGACATCGCGCTTGTGAGCCACGACCACTTCGACCACAACCACGTCCAGTCGCTCTCGGGGACCCCCGAGGTCATCCGCGACGGCGCTCCGCGGGAGATTCTGGGGCTCCGCATCCGCGGCGTCGACAGCTTCCACGACGCCGAGGGCGGCGCGAGGCGCGGCAAGAACGTGATGTTCGTCGTCGAGGGCGACGGGCTTCGCGTCGCGCACCTGGGCGACCTCGGCCACCCGCTCGACGAAAAGCAGATCGAGGCGCTCGGCGCGCCCGACATATTGCTCGTGCCGATCGGCGGAACCTACACGATCGCGACCCCGGAGGCGGTCGCGCTGATCCGCGCGGTCAAGCCGCACACCGCGATCGCGATGCACTTCAAGACCGTGCTCTGCGGTTTCGCGGTCACCGACGAGCGCGAATTCGTGCGGCTCGCGCGCGCGAAATACCTGCCGAACGCGCTGGAAATCACGCGGGAAACGCTCAACGAACTGCCCGCCGCGGGCGTGATGCTCTGCCCTCCGGCGCGTTAAGGGACGGTTAAGCCGAATCCCGGTACAAGATGATGTGGTCGCCGAGAAACCGGCGCACAGCATGTTGTGCCGGGCTGTTTTTTGTCCGCGCGCGCGATGTCCCGCGGCGCGAATTATGGCGGAAAGTTGCGCGGATTTTGCGCGAATTTCGTTGGATTGCATAAAATATGCGGGAATGCCGGCGAATATACCGTGCATATATGCAATTATTTCAAAATTCCCCGCAGGAATTTGCCGGAAATTGTCGTATTATACTATGTATATGCAGTGCATATTCAAAGAACTTGAAGCATATACTGTCTCATAAAAATTGGGAGGTCGAGACCATGCAGACCCAAAAGCGCGTGAAGATCAGGTTAAATGCGCGCACCGTATTGCCGATGAGCGCCGCCGCCATCGCGCTCGTGCTGATCATCCTCGTTTGCATATTCGCCGTAAGCACTTCGAATATACGGAATGAATATGCACAGGCGCGGACGGCCGTCGGCGAGGAGCTGTACGAGAAATTGAACATGTTTATCCGCAGCTATCAGGGCATTTCGCTCGCGGGCGCGGATGTCGAGGGGACGATCCTCCCGACGATGCACGATTACTTCGTCGCCGCGACCGCGCTCGATGAGGCGATCGCGGTCGCCTACGGGGACCGCTACGCGGTGCTCCGGGGCGGCATCGACACCGCGATCACCGCCGCGTTCGAGGCGTTCGACGAGGCGTTCCGGCAGGGGCAGAGCCCGGCCGCCGCGATCAGCAGCATGAGCTCGTGCGTGCAGGCGCTCGAGGAGACGCTCCTCAAGCGGTTCGACAGCGACCTCCGGCTGCTGCCGGCGGGCTAGACCAGGACGAATTTCTCGGTGAACTCCCGCCCGGCGCGGCGCGCCTCCGGGTACGGCTCGCCGAGCGCCCAGACGTCGGTGAAGCGGCACTCCAACCGAAAGCACGCGTCCCCGGCGAGCTCCGCCGGGTCGGACGCGATCGCGATTGCGGCGCGCCCGGAGAGCTCCTTCATAAGCGGCCGCGCGCCCGACCGCATGCCGATGAGCCGCGCGTACGGCGGCCGGCCGATCGCCCCGGCGAGCTCGGCGGTCAAGTCGCCCAGCGCGTGCGCGACCGCGCGGGTGATGCGCGCGCGCGTGTACCGGCGGGATTTTACGCGGCCGATCAGCTCCTCGAGCGTCCCGGACTCGCGCGCGGCGCGGGAGAGCAGCCGGTCGAGCCCCTCGCCCGCGTCCGGGAGCGACAGGTTCCCCTGCCGGAGCCGATGAAGCGCGAGCATGTCGAGCGGCAGCCGCGGGGCGGCCGGGAGCATGCCCCGGCACGCTTCCGGCACCGCGAACGACGCGTCCTCGCCCAGCGCGAGCGCGCGGCGTATCGCCGTCGCGGAGCATATCTTCGAGAGCTCGGTGCCGTGGTAGTCGTTCCGGCGCTTGATGATGACCGGCTCGATCGCGGCACCGAGTTTTTGGATCGCCGACAGGTACTCGACCGCGAGCGTCGCGTTCGGCAGG
>MWAC01000308.1 GCA_002068815.1 Firmicutes bacterium ADurb.Bin467
CTTGCGCACGGAGAGCAGCGGGCGGATCAGGTTCCCGCTCTGCTCGCGCATGCCCGAGATTCCGCCCGTGCCCGCGCCGCGCAGCATATGCATGAGCACGGTCTCGGCCTGGTCGTCCATGTGGTGCGCGAGCGCGATAAATTCCGCGCCCGCCTCGACCCGCGCCTTCTCCAAAAAAGCGTAGCGGAGCCGTCGCGCGGCGGTCTCGATCCCCTCGCCGGGCGCGCGAAGCCCCGGAACGTCCGCGGAACCCTCATAGTACGGGACGCCGAGCCCCGCGCAGAGCCCGCGGCAAAACGCGGCGTCTTCGAGGCTCTCGGCCCCGCGGATGCCGTGCTCAAAGTGCGCGGCGGACACATCGGAGCCCGCCTCGCGCATCAGGCGCAGCAGCGCGACGGAGTCCGCACCGCCCGAAAGCGCGACGAGCACCTTCCTGCCCGCCCAGCGCCTCACCCTTTCGAGGATATCCACTCGGCAATGTCCTCAATCAGCTCCGCGGAGACGTGCGCATCCGCGTCCATGTAGTCGGACGACGTCCCGGTTGGCTCGCCCTCCATGTCCGAGAGCATGTGATTCATGTCCGCGTACAGATGAAACGACGCGTCGAGCGCCTCCGGAAGCTGCGCCTTCCAGAGCTCGATGCCGTTTTCGGGCTTGACCTGCCAGTCCTTCGCGCCCTGCGCGATGAACAGCGGGAGGCCGAGCGCCGACGCGGTCTCGATCGGGTCGACGGACATCTCGTCGACCTGATAGTAGCTCGGCACGCCGAAAAACGTCTCGGCCATCCGTTGCTCGTCGGTCAGCTGCGCAAGCGCGGCGAATTTATCGAGCTCCGCCGCGACAAGCGCCTCCCCCTGCGTTTTCTCGTCGCCTTCGAGCTTCGCGAGCACGTCGAGGTTCTGCTGGTACTGCACTTCCCACAGGTGCAGCGGCGTCCCGGAGAGCAGAACCGCGCCCGCGAGCCGGTCGCCGGCTTCCGGCAGCAGCGCCGTCATCACGCGCGGCGCGAGCATCGCGCCCATGCTGTGCCCGAGGATGTAGATTTTTCCGATCCGTTCGTCGGCAAGAAGCAATTGTGCGGCGTCGAGCGCATCGTAGACGTACTCCTTTTCGACGGTGAAGTCCGCGCCGATCAGCTCCGGGTGCGCGAAGGTGAACTTGTCGTACCGGAGGCTCGCGACGCCGAGCTCGGCGAGGCCGCGCGCGAGATCCCGGAACGGCGCGTTTGCAAGCGCAGTCTCGTTCATGTCGGATGGGCCGGAGCCGTGCACCATGATGACCGCCGGGAACGGCCCGTCGCCTAAAGGCAGCGTCAAAAGCCCGTCCGTCGCGTCCTGCGCGTTCGGGCGAAGCTGGATTGCTTCCTCGACGAACTTCCCGTCAACCGCTTCATTTGTCTCCTTGGGCGTAATGGACGCGATCGAAATGCCGGAAACCTCCCAATTTTCGCTGACCGCGATGAGAATAACTGCGTCAGCCGCCTCGAACGCGCAGTCCACATATGCGAGCGTAAAGCCGTCAAGCTGCTCGCTCTCCCCCGCGCTAGCTTCCAAAAACGAACCCATTGCGTCCGTCGCCTGTGCCCAGAGCTCCCGATAACCGTCCGCGGAGCCGAGCGCCTCCTTTATGACGGCGTCGGAGCGCGCGAACACGTCCTCCCACTTCCCGTCCGCGAGGTCGCGCAGCACGTCGAGCGCAAACGCCTCGGGCGTCCGCTCCTCCGCGATCGCGAATCCCCCCGCCAACAGGCAAATCGCGAGCAATGTTGCGAGAATTTTACGCATACACAGTCCCCCTCTGCAAGCCATTATAGGCGCATTGTCAGTTTTGGGCAACGCAATCCGCCCGAAAGGCTTGTTTCGCCCGCCGAAGCGACGAAAAACCGCGCCGAAATCTCTCAAACGCCGAGAAAATTACGAATATTATACCAGCTTCTTGTGCGTTTGTCGATAGCAAAACCACCGTGTTCCAGCATAGCTTGCGCGCCGTCCGGGAAACGTTTAAGGGAACGGCCGCGCAGGCCGTCGCAGGGAGGGATTACCATGAAGAAGGGTCGGACGAGGCGCGTTGTAGGAGTTCTTGTCGCTGCGATGTTTGTCGCCGCGTGCATGTCGCCGCCGCTGCGCGCCTTTGAAAATCTGCCGGACACGGTCAATCTGAAGTCCGGATCGGCGGCGGAGCTCCATTTTACGCTGCCCGGAACGGCGGAACTCGTGAGCGAATCCGAAACGGTCATTTCCAGCTTTGACCAGAGCCTGGATTCGCTCGGCAGCACGGTCACGCTGAAGGCAGGCGACACGCCCGGCACGGCGACTGTCACCTACCGCTTTCTCGGGCTGATACCGGTCAAGACCGTTGCGGTCACGGTCGAGGCCGAAAAGGTGCTGATCCCCGGCGGCCAGTCCGTCGGCGTGGCGATGCTGACCGAGGGCGTCGTCGTGGTCGGCTCGTCGGACATCGGAAACACGCCCAGCCCCGCGCGCATCGCCGGGATCAAGGCGGGCGACCGCATCGTGCGCGTGAACGACACCGATGTGACGAGCGCCGCGCAGCTCCAGTCGATGATCGGCGAGGGCGGCGAGGCGCTGATCGAGGTCGTGCGAGGCGACGAAGTGCTCGTGTTCGACGTCGAGCCCGTCCGGGACGCGCGCGACGGCGCGTATCGCCTGGGCGCCTGGGTGCGCGACAGCACCGCGGGCATCGGAACGCTGACCTTTTTCGATCCGGACACCAGGGAATTCGGGGCGCTCGGCCACGCGATCACGGACGTCGACACGGGCATAGTATTGCCCGTCGGATACGGCGGCATATACGAAAGCTCGGTTATCGATGTGAACAAAGGGAAAAGCGGCCAGCCGGGCGAGCTGCTCGGACAGTTTTTCGACGTCGAGACGCAGCTCGGAGAGGTCAAGAAAAATACCGACTTCGGTATCTTTGGAACGGTGAACGACCCGCTCGAGAACCCGTTGTACCCGAACGGTCTGCTCGTCGGGACGCGCGCGGACGTGCACGTCGGCGAGGCGCAGCTCCTGACGACGCTCGTGGACGGCAAGATTCGCGCCTATGACTGCGAAATCGTCAAGCTGACCGAGCAGAGCGTGCCGACGACGCGCTCGATGGTCGTCAAAGTCACCGACGACGACCTGCTCGACGCGACGGGCGGCATCGTGCAGGGCATGAGCGGCTCGCCGATCGTGCAGGACGGGCGGCTCGTCGGCGCCGTCACGCACGTGTTCATCAACGACCCGGCGCAGGGGTACGGCATCTATATAGAATGGATGCTCGATGCGGCGCGGGAGGGAAGCGAATGAACTCCGGTTAACTTCCGAAGAAGTGCAGGAATTCTCTGATAGGCGTCGAAGAATTTTTTTATCACGCCGACGGGAGGATGACCACATGCCGGAGCGCGCAAAATCGGCCGTCATCGCCGAGCCATCGCAGGCGGAGTCCGCCCGCGTGGCAAGCGCGCTCAGGTTGATGAATTATACCGCCGTCGCCGAGACCGACAACGCCCTTTCGGCGCTTCGGCTCGTCGAGGATCGGCAGCCGGACGCGCTCGTCGCGAGCTCGACCCTGCAGCCCTCGGACGGCGTATGGCTGGCGAGGGCGGTGCTTTCGAGGCCGCTCCGGGTCCGGCCGGCGATCGTGCTCTCGCGCGTGATGGGGCTTTGGCTCCCCGGCGAGGCCGCGCTCGTCGAAAACGGCGTCGCGATCGTCGAGCGGCCGCTCTGCCGAGACGCGCTCGAAAAGGCGCTCCGCGAGACGGACGTGTGCGTGCGCAGGCTCCCCGAGCGGTTTGTGAAGCGACGAAACGAGCTGCTCGCGCGGCTCGGCGTCCCCGAGCACGAGGGCCGAAGGTACCTGGAGTGCGCGGTGGGATACGCGTATCAGGACATGCGATTGCTCCGGGGCCTGACCGGAAAGCTCTACCCGATGGTCGCCGAGCGATACGGCGTCAGCGCGCGCAAGGTCGAGCAGAGCATGCGCTACGCGATCGAGCTCGCGTGGAAGCACGGCCGGATCGACGAGCAATACAGAATTTTTCGCGGTACGATAGACGCGCAGCGCGGAAAACCCACCTGTGGGGAAATGATCGCGCAGCTTGCGGACATACTGCGTATGGAGGAGGTTCGAGGATGACGAAGATGAAGCGCGTGGTGCTGATCGTGCTGGACGGCGTGGGCTGCGGCGCGCAGGCGGATGCGGATAAATACGGCGATGTCGGCGCGAACACGCTGAAGCACGTATACGAACAGGGGAAGCCCGAGATACCGAACCTCCGGGAGCTGGGCCTGCTCTGCGCGGCCGGCATCGTCCCGGCCGAGGAGGAGGAGCCGGTCGGCTGCTACGGCCGCATGACCGAGCGCGCCGCCGGCAAGGACACGACGACCGGCCACTGGGAGATCGCGGGCCTCACGCTTAACAAGCCCTTCCCCACCTACCCGAACGGCTTTCCGGAGGAATTGATCAAGCAGTTCGAGGAGGCGGTCGGGCTCGAGACGATCGGGAACAAGCCCGCGTCCGGCACGGCCATCATCGAGGAACTCGGGGCGGAGCATCTGCGCACGTGCAAGCTGATCGTCTACACGTCCGCGGACAGCGTCTTTCAGGTCGCCGCGCACGAGGCGATCGTGCCGCCGGCGGAGCTCTGGCACTACTGCCGCATCGCGCGCAGGCTCTTAAAGGGCGAGCATGCGGTCGGGCGCGTGATCGCCAGGCCGTTCATCGGCGAGGTCGGCGCGTTCCAGCGCACCGCGAACCGGCGCGACTTCTCGGTCGACCCGTCCGGGAACACGCTGCTCGACGTCCTCAAAGCAGAGGGCTACGACGTGCTCGGCGTCGGCAAGATCGAGGACATATTCAACCACCGCGGGCTCACGGGCTCGAACCACGCCGCCGGAAACGACGCCTGCGTCGACGCGATCCTCGAGTATCTCAAAAAGGACAATTGGAAGGGGCTGCTGTTCGCGAACCTCGTCGACACCGACATGCTCTTCGGCCACCGAAACGACGTCCGCGGGTTTGCGAAGGCGCTCGAGGCGTTCGACCGGCGGCTTCCGGAGATTCTGAAGCTGCTCGGCGACGACGGGATGGTCATCATCACCGCCGACCACGGCTGCGACCCGGCGTTTCCCTCGACCGACCACACGCGCGAGCAGGTTCCGGTGCTGGCCTGGGGGCTCGGGCTGCAGGAGGGCGTCGCGCTCGGCGAGCGGGCGACGTTTGCCGACGTGTCGGCGACGGTGCTCGAGGCGCTCGGCGCCCGGGGGAAGCTCGACGGCCGCTCGTTCTATAAGGACATCGCGCTCGGCTGACCGGGCGGAGGGCATCCATGACGGCGAGAAATTTCCGGTTTCGGGGATTTCCCGCCTTTTTCCACCCAGCGCACCGGGAAATCCGCGCCGGGGAGCGGTCTTTTCCCGATTTTTACGGGGTTTGAGGCAAACTGGCCTTTTCGCATCCGGCGAATTGTGGTATAATAAAGAAGGCATCGCCGGAGCCCCGCGCGCGGATCGGGGCTCGGAAGTGAACGCAACAGGCCAAAAGGGAGCACATCCTCATGCAGCGAAAACGCACTGTGCCCGCCAAGCGCGGATATCATACAAGGCAGGCCTCCGGGCGCTCGAAGGCCATCGGCGTGGCGCTCATCGTCGCGGCGCTCGCGCTTCTGTGGTTTTTGCTCGACACGATCATCGCGCTGGGCGTCGGGGAGAGCCGCTTCTATAACGTCTACGTCAACGGCGTGCCGCTGAAGGGCTACACGAAGCAGCAGGGCTACCAGTGGTTTGAAAAGCTCGAGGCGGACTGGCAGAGCCGGAGCTTCGAGCTCTACCACGGAAACGACGCGTGGTCGTTCTCCCCCGCGATGGTCGGCGCGCAGCTCAACGAGGAAGAGGCGATCGAGCGCGCCTGGAATTTCGGCCACGTCGGAAACATCTTCGCGAGAAAATCGCAGATTCGGTCTCTGGCCGGCGAACCCCAGTACTTCACCAGCGCAATCTCCTACGACGAGGCGCTGATGGAGGACTTTTTGCGCTCGGTTCAGCAAAAGACAGACAAGCCGGCCGTCGACGCGGTCGTCGCGCTGGGCGACGACGGGCCGTGGGTCAAGGACAAGTCGTCGGACGGCTCAAAGCTCGACGTCGATGCGACGCTCAAGATTCTGAACAACCTGATGCTCACCGGGGCGGCCGGCGAGCGGATGGAGCTGCCGGTCGAAATCCTGAAGCCCGCGATCACGACCGAGGACGCCTCCGAGAGCCTGAACGTCATCGCGGAGTTCACGACGGGCATCGTCGGCAGCCGCGAGAGCCGGAAGTGGAACATCAAGAAGGCGCTTTCGTCCTTCAACGGCGTCACGGTCTACCCGGGCATGCAGATGGGCTTCAACGAGATCGTCGGCGAGCGCACGCAGGCGCACGGGTTCAAGAAGGCCCCGGAGTTCTCCGAGGGCACGACGACCGAGGACTACGGCGGCGGCGTCTGCCAGGCGTCGACGACGCTCTACGGGGCGCTGTTGCAGTCCGGCATGACGATCGTCCGGCGCAGCCCGCACTCGATGACCGTGGGATACGTCTATCCGAGCCTCGACGCCGCGGTCACAAACACCGGCAGCAAGGACCTCGTGTTCCGCAACGATTCCGACCACCCGATGTATATCTATACGAACGTCACGGAGGCAAGCGCGACGGTCAAGATCTACGGCGCCCGCCCGCCCTACCACTACGACTACGACTACAAGGTGCTCATGGACAATATCCCCGGCACGCGCGAGGTGCTGCGCGTCGACACGACCGGGGAATACGCGACCTACACCGACGAAAAGGTGCTCGGCAGCGAGGCCAAGATGGGCCGCAAGAGCGAGGGCTGGCTGATCAGCTACGACTGGGAGACCGGCGAGGAGGTCAAGCGCGAGAAGCTCTCGACCGACTACTACGAGCCCGGCGTGACCGTCTACTACACCGGCACGCAGGTGCGCTCCGGCCCATCTGCGACCCCGACCCCGTGGTAAGAGAAGGAGGATGCCTGATGAAGAAGTGCTTTCTGACGGAAAAGGGCCCGAAGGCCGTCGGCCCGTATTCGACGGCGGTTGTGTACGGCGACACGGTCTACGTCTCCGGCATGGTTCCGATCGACCCCGCGGTCGGCAAGCTCGTCGAGGGGGGCGTCGAGGAGCAGGCGCGGCAGGTGTTTGAGAACATCAGGACCGTGCTCTCCGAAATGGAGCTCTCGATGGCCGACGTGCTGAAGACGACCGTGTTCCTCGTCGACATGGGCGACTTCCAGAAGGTCAACGCGATCTACAGGGAGTACTTCGGCCCCGACTACCCCGCCCGCAGCTGCGTCGAGGTCTCGAAGCTGCCGGTCGGCGCGATGGTCGAGGTGGAAGTGATCTCGGCGAACCGACAATAGTGTACAAGTGAAAAGGAGCGTGTTGAAGGGTGTTTGACAGCGCGAACATATCCATCTTCGCGGGCAGCGGCGGGCAGGTGTTTGCAGAGCGCATGTGCCGCTACATGGGCCGCAAGGTGGGAAATTCGGAAGTGATCACATTCTCGGAGGGCAATACGTTCGTTCGGATCAACGAGTCCGTTCGTGACCGCGACGTGTACCTCGTGCAGCCGATCGGCATGCACTCGAACAACGAATTTGTCGAGATACTCTTCTGGATGGACGCCTTCAAGCGCGCGAACGCCCTGACCGTGACCCTAGTCATGCCCTATTTCGCCTATGCGAAGGGCGACAAAAAGGACGAGCCCCGCGTGTCGATCCGCGCGCGCGTCTGCGCCGAGTGCATGGAGCTCGCGGGCGCGGACCGCTTTGTGACGATGGATTTGCACGCGCAGCAGGTGCAGGGCTTCTTCAAAAGGCCGATGGACCACCTGTACGCGATGCCGATGCTCTCGGAGATCATCCGGATGATGAACCTCCCGAACGCGGTCGTCGTCTCCCCGGACGCGGGCTACGCCAAGCAGGCGCGCAAGTACGCCTCGGCGCTGAGCCTGCCGATCGCCATCGGCGACAAGGAGCGGTTCGACCACTCCGAAAACGCGCAGGTGCTCGAGATCATCGGATGCGTCGAGGGCAAGGACGCGCTGATCGTCGACGACTTCACGATCTCCGGCGGCACGCTCGTCAACATCGCGGACGCGCTGAAAAAGCGCGGCGCGCAGCGCATATTCGCGCTTTTGTCGCACAACATCATCTCCGCGCGCGGCGTGACGCGCATCGACCTGAGCCCGATAGAAACCGTGTTTTCGACCGACACCGTCGATAACCCGAACATCATAGGACATCCGAAGTTCAAGACGATCTCGGTCGCGCCGATGTTCGCCGAGACGATCATGCGCTTCTACAACTACGAGTCCATCAACTCGATGTTCTCGCAGCTCCCCGAGAACATCGTGCACGCCGGCTTCGAGCTGGCCGATCTCACGCTTTGAGCGCGGAGGAAAGCATGAATCACTTTCAGGACGCGAAGCGCGTCGTATTCAAGGTCGGCACCTCGACGCTCACGCACGACACCGGCAAGCTCAACCTGCGCCGCATGCGCGACCTGTCGCGCGTGCTCTCCGACCTCAAAAACGCCGGCCGCGAGGTCGTGCTCGTCTCCTCCGGCGCGATCGCCGTGGGCGTTCACAAGCTGAACCTCGAGAAGCGCCCGCATGACATCGGCGGCAGGCAGGCGTGCGCCGCGGTCGGCCAGTGCGAGCTCATGTACATCTACGACAAGCTGTTCAGCGAGTACGGCCACGTGACCGCGCAGGTGCTGCTCACGCGCGACTGCGTCGACGACCGCATCCGCAACATGAACATACAGAACGCGTTCGAGCGGCTGATGGGCATGGGCGCGCTGCCGATCGTCAACGAAAACGACACGGTCGCCGTCGAGGAGATCGTGTTCGGCGACAACGACACGCTCTCGGCGATCGTCGCGAAGGTCGTGAACGCCGACGCGCTGATCATACTGACCGACATCGACGGGCTGCACGAGCAGAACCCGCGCACGAACCCGGACGCGAAGCTCATCCACGTCGTCGAGAAGGTCACGCAGCATACGCGCGACATCGCCGGCGGCACCGGTTCGAGCCGCGGCACCGGCGGCATGATCACGAAGATCGAGGCCGCGGACATCGCGACGAACGCCGGCATCGTGACGGCGATCATCGACGGCTCCGATCCCGACGACATCTACCGGCTGTTCGACGGCGAGCCGATCGGCACGGTGTTCCTCGCCCGGAGGGGGAATTGACATGTTGGAGCTGAACCGTATCGGCGAAGCGGCCCGGAGCGCCGCGTTTTCGCTCGCGAACGCCTCGACCGCCGGGAAGAACCGCGCGCTCGCGGCGATCGCGGACTCGCTGGTCGAGCATTCTCCGGCGATCCTCGCGGCGAACGCCCTGGACGTCGAGGCGGGCCGCCAAGCGGGGCTCTCGCCGTCGATGGTCGACCGGCTGTCGCTCACCGATGCGCGCGTCCGGGCGATGGCCGAGGGCGTGCGCGACGTGATGCGCCTCCCCGACCCCGTCGGCCGCGTGCTCGCGGGCTCGACGCTCGACTGCGGGCTCCAAATGGAGAAGATCGCGGTGCCGCTCGGCGTCGTCGGCATCATCTACGAGGCGCGCCCGAACGTCACCTCCGACGCCGCGGCAATCTGCCTGAAGTCCGGCAACGCCTGCGTGCTGCGCGGCGGCAAGGAGGCGCTGAACTCGAACGTGGAGATCGCCCGGGCGATGCGCGCCGCGCTCATATCCTCCGGCTTCGACGAGAACTGCATTTCGCTGATCGAGGACCCTTCGCGCGAGGTCGCGGCCGCCTTCATGCGTCTGAACCGCTACGTGGACTGCCTGATCCCCCGCGGCGGCGCGGGGCTGATCCGCTCCGTGATCGAGAACGCGACGATCCCGGTCATCGAGACCGGCGTCGGCAACTGCCACGCGTACGTTGAAAAGACCGCGGACATCGAGATGGCCGCGAACGTCGTGTTCAACGCGAAGACCTCGCGCCCGTCGGTCTGCAACGCGCTCGAGACGCTGCTCGTCGACGAGGAGATCGCGAAAACCGCGCTGCCCGCGATCGCCGCGAGATTGCGGGAGAAATCCGTCGAAATCCGCGGCTGCGAAAAGACCCGCGCGATTCTGCCGGAGGCCGTTCCCGCGACCGAGGCGGACTACGAAACGGAGTTCCTCGACTACATACTCGCCGTCAAGGTCGTCTCCGGGTTCGACGAGGCGATTCGGCACATCCGGCGCTACTCGAGCCGGCACAGCGAGGCGATCCTCACGCGCGACCTCGCGGCGGCGCGGCGCTTTACCAAGGAGATCGACTCCGCGGCGGTCTACGTCAACGCCTCGACGCGCTTCACCGACGGCGGCGTGTTCGGCCTCGGCGCGGAGATCGGCATCTCGACGCAGAAGCTGCACGCGCGCGGCCCGATGGGGCTCGAGGCGATGGTCTCCTACAAGTACGTGCTCTATGGCGACGGGCAGGTGCGCTGACGCGGCTGATAAACCCCGTGCGCCTCGCATATCATTCATGCGAGGTGCTTGTTTATGCGAAACAGAAAACGACCCGAGCAGCTTGCGTGGCTGGAGGACCTGTCCGGGCGCGAGGTGCGCGTGACGGCGGTCGGCGCGGGCCGGGCGCTGATCGAAAACCACACCGGAATCCTCGAGTATTCCCCCGCGCGCGTGCTCGTGCGCTGCCCGAAGGGCGCGCTCGCCGTCAACGGCCGCGAGCTCCAACTGCGCGAGGTGCGAAGGGACGCGCTGATCGTCGCCGGCGCGATCGACTCCGTGGAGTTTCCCCATGATTCGCCTTAGGGTCAAGGGGCTGATGCTCGAGCGGCTGCTCGACCGCGCGCTGGAAAAGGGCGCGCGGTTCAGGTCCGTCGCCCGCGAGGGCCCGCGCGCGGTCGTCGTCGACACCGACGAGCACGGCTTTCGGGCCTTGGCGGAGCTCTGCGAGCGGTTCTCGATGCAGTACGAGGTCGTCGAGACGCGCGGCCCCGAGGCGCTCCGGCGGCTCGCGAAGAGGCGCTGGACGCTGCTGCCGGGAATCCTTCTCTGCGCGGTGCTCTTGTTTCTCTACACGCAGCGCATCTGGCGGATCGACATTTCGTTCGAGAGCGACCGGCCGGTCGAGGTCACGGAGGCCGAGGTCAGGGAGATGCTCGCGTCGCTCGGCGTCGTGCCCGGCATGGAAAAGCGCGACCTCGACACGGACGTATTGATGCTCGACCTGTCGGCGAAGTCCGAGGAATTCTCGTTCGTCGGCGCGCGCGTCAAGGGCGTCCGGCTGCTGGTCGAGGTCGCTCCATCCCTGAAGGCGCCGGAGATCTACGACCTCGACTACGCGCGCGACCTCGTCGCAAGCGCGGACGGCATCGTCGTCTCGGTGACGCCGGAGGCCGGCGTCGCGGCGGTCAAGCCCGGCGACATCGTGCGAAGGGGCGACGTCCTGATCCGCGGCGAGGAGCGCGTGACGCGCGACGCGACCCGCGGGAT
>MWAC01000309.1 GCA_002068815.1 Firmicutes bacterium ADurb.Bin467
CCGCCTGCGCCAACAGATCGTCGAGCGCAATATTCGCACCGCCATCCTCGATCACGCGGACGGCG
This sequence comes from Firmicutes bacterium ADurb.Bin467, assembly GCA_002068815.1. Taxonomy (GTDB): domain Bacteria; phylum Bacillota; class Clostridia; order Christensenellales; family Aristaeellaceae; genus Pullichristensenella. The sequence goes on from MWAC01000309.1 coordinate 66, forward strand.
ATCCCGCGAAGATCGATTTCCGGGCGTTCGCGGAAGCCGTGCGCGCAGGCGATGCGTTCGCCCTCGAGGCCTGGGATGAATATATCGAGCGCCTCGCGCAGGGCGTCGGCACCGTGATCCAGTTCATGAATCCCGAAGTGATCATCATGGGCACGATCGCGATCCACGCCGGCGACCTGATTTTCAAGCCCCTGCTCGAACGCCTCCCGAAATACGCGTGGCGCTACGGGCGGGATGCGTGCCGGATCACCGCCAGCTCGCTCGGCGCGCGCATCGGCGATCTCAGCGCGCTCGCGCTCGCGGTGGACGGCCTGCGCCATCGCGCGAATACAATGGACAACCGCTGATCCGCACCCTAACCTTTTCCTGTTTGAACGTTCCGAGGCTTGCTTTCCATGATTCGCTCGTTCGTATTCAGCCAGGGCAAGTTGATGAGCCAGGATGTCGGATTCGACCTCCTGCGCCAGTTCCTTTTCGATGAGGGCGTGCACCTGTGGGTGGACGCGGAGGACGCCACCGAAGCCGAGCGCAAGCAGCTGCTCGAGGACGTCTTCAGCTTCCACCCGCTTGCCGTCGAGGACTGCATCGCCGCGACGGAACGGCCGAAGGTGGATGACTACGACACCTACATCTTCCTCGTCACGCACGCGGTGAATTATCATGCCGACCAACATGAGTTCCAGACCACGGAACTGAACATGTTCGTGGGGAAGAATTTTCTCGTGACCGTGCACGACACCCCTCTGCGCAGCATCGCGAAGGTCACCGAGCGCGTCCAGCGCAACGCGCCGCTCGTGGCGCGGGCGCCGGACCGGCTCACCTACCACATTCTCGACGCGCTGCTCGACAACTATGGGCCCGCGCTCGACGAGATGTCCCGCGAAATCGCCGCGCTCGAGGACAAGGTGCTCAAGGATCCCTCCGTGGACATCCTCGGGGACGTCATGCAGCTGAAGACGGAGGTGCATCACATGCGGCAGATCGTGTCGCCGCAGCGCGAGATGATCGCCCGTATCGCGCGCGGCGAATTCAAGATCGTCCGCGCGCACCTGCTCCCCTACTACCGCGACCTGTTCGACCACCTTTCGCGAATCGGGGATTCCGCCGACTCGTACCGCGACACGCTGACGAACGCGCTGCAGGTCCACCTGAACATTCAGCAGATGCAGATCAATCGCGTGATCAAGGTGCTGACCGTGCTCGCGACGCTTTCGATGCCCATGCTGATCGTGACCAGCTTCTACGGCATGAACATCAACCACGTCCCCAACACCGAGGGCGCGGGCTGGCTGCAGGATTACCTGGTCGTCTTCGCGATCACCGGCGCAATCACCGCGGTCATCACGTGGATCCTGAAACACAAGCGGTGGATGTGAACCACGCGCTCTGGTGAGCGCGTCTACGAAAAAGCGGCGCCTTCCTGCGCGCAGGCAAACCCAGACCTCTTCACGGCAGCGTGATCCGCGCCATTTCCGCGCCGGGCGCGGCCGATTCCAGCTTGACGCCGCGCAGCGACGCCGGCACCAGGCACGAGGTACCCGCCGGAAGCGCCTCCGACAAACCGTCCCACGCGATCCGCGCGGCACCGCTGATGACGAACAAAACCTGGAACGAACCGCCGTCGCCGGACACGTCCTGCGGCCGGGAAAGCGCGAACTTCTCGACGCGGAAATACGGCGACTCGACCACCAGCGCGCGCGCATTACCGCCGGCCGCCGGCAGGTCCTTCGGCGCCACGCGCGCGGCGTCGCCCAGGTCCCAGCGGATCACCTTCATCGCTTCCGCGATGTGCAGCGGGCGCGGCTGGCCGTCGGGACCGACACGATCCCAGTCGTAGATGCGGTAGGTCGTGTTCGAGTTCTGCTGCACCTCGAGCAGCAGGCACCCTGCGTCGATCGCGTGAACAAGCCCGCCCGGAATGAAGATCGCGTCGCCCGCCTTCACGGGCACGCGGGTGAGGATCTCGCGGAACCGCTTCTCCTCCATCGCGCGCCGGAACGCGCTGGCGTCCACTCCGGGCTTCAAGCCCGCGAACACGCCCGCGCCGGGCGCGGCGTCCAGCACATACCACATCTCGGTCTTCGCCTCGCCGCCGTGCCGCGCGGCCGACGCGTCGTCGGGATGCACCTGCACGCTCAGGCGTTCGCGCGAGTCAATCAGCTTGATCAGCAGAGGGAACCGCAACCCGCCCGCGCGCGACCCCAGCAGGCCCGCGCCCCACTCGCCGATCGCATCGCAAAGAGACACCCCCGCCATCGGGCCGCCGCGCACGACGCTCATCCCGTCCTCGCGGTCGGAAACCTCCCACGACTCCGCGTAGACCCCGGGCGGCGCGGATCGTCCGTACTTGCGGATGATCCAGTCTCCGCCCCAGATGTAATTCTTGTACACAGGCTCGAAAACCAACGGGCATAACGGCCGGCTCATATCCCCTCGCATCCGGTTTTTCCAATGATTGGAAAATCTCGCCGGCATTTTTCCAATCATTGGAAGAAAAGACGAGCCTTTTTGCCGCATCTGGGAATTTGACCGCGCCCGTTCCCTGCGGTAAGTTCCATCCGCCATGAGCAAACGCAAAATCGTTGTTCTAGTAGGCGACGGCATGGGCGACTACCCGGCGGACGCGCTGGGCGGCAAGACGCCCCTGCAGGCCGCCCGCATACCGAACATCCGCCGGATCGCCGGCAACGGCACCCTGCGCATGGTTCAGACCGTCCCGGTCAGCGGGCTCGCGCCCGGCAGCGATGTCGCGAACATGGCGCTCCTCGGCTACAACGCCGAAGAAAATTACACCGGCCGCGCGCCCATCGAGTGTGCCGGCGCGAACATCCCGCTGCAGCCGACCGATGTCGCGTTCCGCTGCAACCTCGTCACGGTCAAGGACGGGATCATGGATGACTACTCGGCGGGGCACATCACCACCGAGGAAGCGCACCCACTCATCGCGGCGGTCCAGGACAAGCTCGGCCGCAACGGTCTGAAGTTTCACGGCGGCGTGAGTTACCGGCATTTG
>MWAC01000310.1 GCA_002068815.1 Firmicutes bacterium ADurb.Bin467
GGCGCGCTACGCGCGGACACCGCCCGCGTTCTGAACGCGCTGGGCTACCCGCTCTACAACGGCTACGGCATGACCGAGATCGGCATCGCGGCCGTCGCGCTCGATCGGCGGCCGGGGCGCAGGGCGCCGGCGGCCGTCGGGAGGCCGCTCCCGTCGGTGGAATTTCAACTGGACGCGGAGGGCGGCCTGTCCGTCCGCGGCGAATCGTGCATGTCGGCCATGTACATGGGCGGCCGGCGCGTGCCGCGCGAGGCCGATGCCTGGATCGGGACCGGCGACGTGTTTCAGACGAACGCGCGCGGCGAGTACGAAATCCTCGGGCGCGCGGACGATCTGATCAGCGGCGCGGCCGGCGAGCGCGTCTCTCCCGACGCGGTCGAGGGCGCGATTTCGGTCGAGCAGGCGACCGGCGTCTGCGCGCTCGGCGGCCCGGACGGGGAGCTGACGCTCGTGCTCGAGGTGCCGGCCGAGGCGGGCGCGTACCGGCGCGCGCTGGCGCTCGAGAGCGCGCAGCGGTGCTTTTCGGGGCTGCCGTTTTGCATGCGGCCGAAGCGCATATTGTTCTCCAGGGAGGCGCTTCCGAGGACGCCGGGCGGAAAGGTGATGCGCGCGGCGATCCGCAACCTGCTGCGCGCGGGGGCGCTCAAATTCGACGAGGCGCGGGATATCCCCGGCGACATCGCGCAGGCGTACCGCGACGGCTTCCTCGAGACGCTCGAGGCCGTGCGCGCGTGCTTCTGCGAGGTGCTGGGCGTTGCGTCGGTCGACCCGGACAGCAACTTCCTGTGGGACCTGTCCGGCGACAGCATGCGCTACTTCGCGCTGCTCTCGGAGATCGAGCGCCGGTTTTCGCTGAAGGGCGTCGCGAAGGAGGCGAACGGCCTCTTGACGCCGCGCTCGTTCGCCGAATACATACTCGGCATAGGAGGACCGTTCGCTTGAGGCATTTTGTGCTGTGGTTCACGAAGATCACGGGCGCTCTTCCGATGCTTCTGTTCATCCGGCCGAAGGTCTGCCGCGAGGGAAAACGACCCTCGGGGAAGGGCGCGGTCGTCGTCATGAACCACACGGCGATGCTGGATTTCGCGACGGTGCTGCTGCTGTTTCCCGCGCGGACCGTGCGCGTATTGATGGCGGAGGTGCTGTTTCGGAAGGGCAAATTGCTCTCGTGGTTCCTCCGGGGCATGCGCGGCATCATGGTCGAGCGGAACGGCGCCGAGGGCGCGGATTTCCTGGGCGAGGCCGCGCGCGCGATCGAAAAGGGGGACGCCGTCGGCGTGTTTCCGGAGGGGAAGCTGAACCCCGGCGGCCGGGACTTCGGAAAGCTCCTGCCGTTCAAGCCCGGCGCGGCGTACATCGCGCTCACGACCGGCGCGCCGGTGATCGCGAACTACTGCGACGGCGCGTATTCGTGGAGGCGGCGCACGCGCGTGATGCAGGGGGAGCCGATCGCGCTGCGAGAGCGGTTTCCGGGCGCGATTGACGAAGAACGGATCGGGCGGGCGACGGCGTTTCTCGAGCTCGAGGTCGCGAGACTCAAGCGCGAGCTCTCGCGCCGCGTTGAGGCCGAGAGGCGCGACCGTCGGACGCTCTTGGACCGCTACATACGCGGGCACATCGGCCGCATGATGGCGCTTGGGTTCCGGCCGCGCTACTACTACACCGACAAGGCCGCGCAGGGGAGGGTGCTCCCGCCCGGCTCGATCGTGATCTCGAACCACACGGATTTCTTCGACCCGCCGATGCTGTGCACGGCGTTCCGGAAGAATCTCGTGCGCATGGTCGCGGGCGAGGCGCTGTACAGGCGGCCCGCGCTCAAGTGGCTTTTGGACCGGCTGAGCTGCATACCGATCGACCGCGAGGCCGTCGACGTCGGAGCTTTCCGCGAGATGCTGCGCGTGCTCGCGCGCGGCGATTGCGTCGGCATCTTCCCGGAGGGCGAGATGTCGAAGGGCGGCGGGATCGGGCCGTTCCGCGCGGGGCTTTTGCTCGTCGCGGCGAAGTCCGGCGCGCCGATCGTCATGGCGTATATCGGAAGGCCGTACCGGGCGCTGCGCAAGAGACAGGCGATCTGGATCGACACGCCGGTGCGGTTTTCAGGCGAGCTGACCGCCGAGAACCTCGAGAAAAACGCGGAGATGCTGCGCGAGCGGATGCTTCAACTCAAGGCGCGACTGGACGAGGAGGAGGGAAGACGGTGAACGAGTACTTTTGGAACATGCTGGACCCCGAGGATCGCGCGCGGCTTCGCAGGCCGTGGACGGTTCCGGAGCTTCTCGACCTGTGCCGGGACGAGTTTTTTGACCTTCCGGCCGTAAACACCGCCGAGGGAAGCATCACCTACGGGGAACTCCTCGAATCCGTCGCCAAGCTGCGCGGGACGCTCGACGTCCTCGGCATCCCGAAGGGTGCGCACGTGGGCCTTTTGATGCCCAACAGCGCGCGCTTCATCGAGCTGTTTCTGGCGATCGCGAGCTCCGGCCGCGTCGCGGTGCCCATGCCCGCGGCGCTCGCGGGCGACGCGCTGAAGGGCGCGTGGAGGATGCTCGGCCTCGAGGCGGTGTTTTACACCGGCGCGCCGCGCGGCGAGGAGCTCCGGCTGTGCGACGCGAACGCGCTTCCCGACGCCGGGCCTATTCCCGCGGCCGCGGTTTCGAAGGACGAGCCCTGCGCGATCTTCTTCACCGGCGGCACGACCGGCCGCCCGAAGGGCGCGGTATTGTCGCACGGCGCGATGCTGACCGGCGCGTTCAACGGCGCGTTTTCGAAGGGGCGCGCGTTCGAGCAGCGGTACTACGGGCTGATCCCATTCTCGCACGTGTTCGGATTGATCCGGAACTTCCTGACCTGCGTCTTGACCGGAAGCTCGATCTACCCCTGCGAGGACATGCGCAATCTCTTTGCAGACCTCCCGAAGGCCCGGCCGACGATACTCGTGCTCGTCCCGGCGCTCGCGGAGATGATGCTCGGCGTCGTGTCGCTGCGCGGGCTCAACGCGCTGGGCGGCTGCGTGGAGACGATCATCTGCGGCGGCGCGCCGGTTCCGCCGAAGCTGATCCGGCGCTACGACGCGCTCGGCATACGCGTGCTCCCGGGCTACGGGCTCACCGAGACCGCGAACCTCGTCAGCGGCAACGGCGACAGCCTCGAGCGCCCCGACTCGGTCGGAAAGCCGTACGCCGGGCAGGAACTGCGCTTCGTCGACGGCGAATTGTGGCTGCGCGGCGAGAACCTGATGCTCGGCTATCACAACAACCCCGAGGAGAACGCGCGCGCGTTCGAGGACAAGTGGTTCAGGACCGGCGATCTGGGGCACATGGACGCGGACGGGTATCTGTACATCACCGGCAGGCTCAAGAACATACTCGTGCTCGCGAACGGCGAGAAGTTGTCGCCGGAGGTCATGGAGGCGGAGCTCTCCGAGATGCCGGAGATCCGCGAGTGCCTCGTCCGGCTCGAGGAGCGCGAGATTCTCTGCGTCGAGGCGGTGCCTTCGCCGGGGACTTCGCCGGACAAAGTGCGCGAGGCGGTCGAGCGGTGGAACCAAAACCAGCCGGAGTTTCGAAAGATTCGGCGCGTGCACGTGCGCGACACGGACTTGCCGCGCACGCCGAGCATGAAGATCGCGAGGTAAAGCCATGCTGGAACGGCTGATCAGGGTGTTTGAAATCGCCTGCCCGGACGTACCGCTCGGGGAGGTCGCGGAGCATACGTCGCTCGCGGCGGACCTCGGCATCAACTCGATCTCGATGCTCCTGATGGCGATCGCCGTCGAGGAGGAGTTCGGAATCGTCTTCGGCACGGTGCGCGCGGACGAATTGAGGACCGTCGGCGACGTGATGGCCTTCATCGGGCGGAGGCTTTCCGAGCAATGAGCAGCTGGACCGTACGGCCGCTCAAGCCCGGCGACCAGATTCGCGTGAACCGCGGCGCGTACTGGCACCACGGGGTTTACCTCGGCGACGGCCGCGTCGCGCACTTCGCGGGCGAAAATGACGACGGCCTATCGGACCCCGAGAGCGTGCGCGTGCGCGAGGCGGACATCGCGGACTTCACGCGCGGGGGCTTCGCCGAGGCGCGCGAGTACGGCCTCGCGGAGAGGCTGCGGTTGCGGCGGCCGGACGCGGTCGTCGAGGCGGCGCGGTCGCGCGTCGGCGTGGGCGGGTACGACATGATCAAGAACAACTGCGAGCATTTTTCGAACGAATGCGCATTCGGCGCGCACGAGAGCGGGCAGGTGGACGACATCCGGCGGCGCGTGCGCGCGCTTTTGAAGAAGGACGGGCGATGAACGAGGCGAGGCGACAGCGGGTATCCGCATTCATCGGGGAGCGGCTCGGCGCGCTCGAGGGCGCGGGGGACATGCGCGCGCTGTTTGCGTGCGTCGAGCAAAACGGCCGCCGGCGGTTCGCCGCGGCGGACGGGGGCGAACTGCGCTACGACGAGCTCTGCCTCCGCGCGCGGCAGGCGGCGGCGAGCTTCGCCATGCTCCCGGACGGGCCGGTCGGCATCCACCTCCCGAACTGCCCGCAGTGGGCGATCGCCTTCTGGGGCGCGCTGATCGCGGGCCACGCGCCGCTTCTGCTCGACGCGTCCGCGCCGCTTGAGGCGCACGGGAGGGCGCTTTCGGCGGCCGGGGCGGTCGCGGCCGTGTCGCCGGACCGGCAGTTTACTGCGCTGCCGGTGCTGCCGCCGGTCTTTCCCGCAGCATCCGCGTTCGTCCCGGAGCAATGGGAGAACCGCGTGCTTCTGATGACCTCCGGCACGACCGGCGCTGCGAAGATGGTCGAGTTCGACGGGGCGGCGCTGATCGCGCAGATGCGCGCGGCGCGGGACATGGGCGAGGAGACGACGGAGATCGTCTACCCGGCCGCGCACGGCGCGATGCGCCAATTGGCGCTTCTGCCGTTTCACCACGTGTTCGGGTTTGCGGCGTGTTTTCTGTGGTACTCGTTCTTCGGCGCGCAGTTCGTGTTCCCCCGGGAAAAATCGCCGGAAAGGTTGTTTCAACTGTGCCGGGAGACGCGCGCGACGCACATATTCGCGGTGCCGCAGTTCTTCCTGCGCGTGCTTCTCGAGGCCGACGGAATCGCGCGCAGGCTGTTCCCGCGCGAAGCGGGGCCGCTGCTCCATTGGCTCAAGACCGGCTTCGCGGCCGACGGCCCCTCGATCGACCGCTTCGAGAAGCTCTGCGTCCGTCTCCGGCGGCATCTGCTCGGCACGCAGATCCGCTTCCTGATCACCGGCGGCGCGGCGTCCTCGCGCGCGGCGATGGGCATGCTGAACCGCATGGGCTACACGCTCGTCAACGGCTACGGCATGACCGAGCTCGGCATCGTCGCGGTCGAACTGAGCATGGACCGCGAGCGGCGGCGGCGCGCGCTGATCGGCAGTCCGCTTTACGGCGTGCGCTTCGCGCTCGGGGAGGACGGCGAGCTGTTTGCCGACGC
>MWAC01000311.1 GCA_002068815.1 Firmicutes bacterium ADurb.Bin467
CCAGGCCGAGACGGTGCTGATGCACATGCTGCGCGGCGCGGGCACGGACGGCATTTCGGGCATGCGCGAGCAGAGCGGAACCCTGATCCGCCCGCTGCTCTCCGTCCGCAAGGCAGAGATCCTCAAGTACCTCGACGGGCGCGGGCAGCCGTACCGCACCGACCGCACGAACGCCGAGCCGACGACGCCGAGAAACCGACTTCGGTTGGAAATAATGCCAAAATTCGAGGAAATCTACCCGAACGCGGTCGAAGCGATCGCGCGGTACGCGGCGATTTCCGCAGACGAGGGCGCGCTGCTCGACGGCCTCGCGAATGTATGGATGTCCGACAAAACAGACGAAAGTCTGTATTTTCGAAGGCTGTGCGTCGCCGAACTCCCGCACCCGGCGCTCCTGCGGAGGGCGCTCAGAAGGTTTTTGCCGTTCGAGGCGGGCTCCGAGGCGGTATTCGCGCTGGAAAAGCTCTGCAATTCGGCGTGCGGGGCGGCGACGCTCCCCGGCGGATGGATTGCGGAGAGGGCGGGGAAGCACCTGTATCTGCTGTTCGGGGAACAAAACCGACCAGAGACTGTTCTGCTTGCCATCCCCGGAAAGAGCAGACTCGGGTCCCTTTGCGAGGTTTGCGCAGAGTTCTGCGATCCCGTCCCGGTGCGCGGCGACCCGCATTGCCAGGTGCTGTCGCTCGGCGCACTCGAAGGCGCCGTGCTCCGGACGAGGCGAAACGGCGACCGCATCCGCCCGCTCGGCATGGACGGCTCAAAACTCCTGAGCGACTACATGATCGACCGGAAGCTCGACCGGCCGCTTAGGGACTATGTGCCGCTCGTCGCGGTCGGAGGGAACGTACTCTGGGCCGTCGGACTCGGGATATCCGAGGACGCGAAGGCCGTGAACGACGGAAAGGCCGTGCGGCTCACAGCCCGCGCGCTTTCATAAAACGCTCTACGAAGGATTGGGAGGCTCAACATGCGAAACGACCTTGCGAAGATACTCCTGGGCGAGGAGGAAATCCAAAAACGGGTGCGCGAACTGGGCGCGGAGCTTGCGCGCGACTACGTCGGGCTTGAACCGACCTTGGTCTGTATCCTGAAGGGCGCCGTGATGTTCTACGCCGACCTCTGCCGCGCGATCCCGATCCAGGTGAATATGGACTTCATGGCCGTTTCGAGCTACGGAAACCGGACGAAGTCCTCCGGCGAGGTCGAGATTCGAAAGGACCTCTCCCGGCCGATCGACGGCCGCCACGTGATCATCGTCGAGGACATCATGGACTCCGGGTTCACGCTGAGCTATCTCTCGCGCGTGCTCGCAAGCCGCGGCGCGGCGTCGGTGAAGATCTGCACGCTGCTCGACAAGCCCGAGAGGCGCGCGCCGGGCATCACCGTGAAGGCGGACTACTTCGGATTCACGATCGGCAACGAGTTTGTCGTCGGCTACGGGCTCGATTACGCGGAGCGGTACCGCAACCTGCCCTATATCGGCGTATTGCGGCCAGAAATTTACGAAAATAACTGAAATATGCTTTGAAAAAGCGGTTTTCTGCTGATATAATAGATGGGGTATGCTCGGGAGTTTTCCGGGCGTGCGCAACGCTGCGAAAGCGAGGAACCGAATTTTGAGAAAACCCGAAAAGAAAAACCTGTTGCAGGGGCCGCTGCTATACCTGATCCTGCTGCTTGTGATTCTTTGGATGGTGCAGCTTCTTGGCTCGCCCACCACGGATAAAATTGAAGAGCTGAAGTACTCTACGCTTTTGAAATGGGTGGAGGCCGATTTGAAGGCCGACGCCGGGATGGCCCTTGCCGCGGACGAGGTCGGGAAGACGATCGAAAACGTCATCATCACGCAGTCGACCTTGATCGCGCGCACGAAGGACAGCCAGATTCCGGTCGCCGAGTTCGGCGCGCGCTACGATCTGATCTCCACGATCCCGAGCGAGGAACAGTTTTACAAGGACGTCAACCTGATCTACGAACAGGTGCTCGGCCGCGCGGTCAGCCCGACCGACTATGCCTTTGAGATAGAGACGAAGCTCCCCGCGCCGACGCCCTGGTGGATGGAGTGGCTGCCGACGATCGTGATGATCGGGCTCGTCGCGGTCTTATGGTTCTTCATCATGCGCGCGCAGACCGGCAGCGGCAAGGGCATGGCGAGCTTCGGCAAGAGCCGCGCCCGCCTGACCGATCCGAAGGCGAACGGCATCACGTTCAAGGACGTCGCCGGTGCGGACGAGGAGAAGGAAGAGCTCAAGGAGATCGTCGATTTCATGCGCTCTCCGCAGCGCTTCAACGCAATCGGCGCGAGAATTCCCAAGGGCGTTCTGCTCGTGGGCCCTCCGGGAACGGGCAAAACGCTCATGGCAAAGGCCGTTGCGGGAGAGGCGAATGTGCCGTTCTTCAGCATCTCCGGCTCCGCGTTTGTGGAGATGTTCGTCGGCATGGGCGCGGCAAAGGTGCGCGACCTCTTCTCCCAGGCGAAGAAATCCGCCCCGGCGATCGTATTCATCGACGAGATCGACGCCGTCGGCCGCCAGAGGGGCGCCGGCATGGGCGGCGGCCACGACGAGCGCGAGCAGACGCTGAACCAGCTGCTGGTGGAGATGGACGGTTTCGCCATCAACGAGGGCGTGATCGTCATGGCGGCCACCAACCGCCGGGATATTCTGGATCCCGCGCTGCTGCGCCCCGGCCGCTTTGACCGGCAGGTGACGGTGAATTATCCCGACCTGGACGGCCGGGTGGCCATCCTGAAGGTGCACTGCAAGGGAAAGCCCCTGGCCAAGGATGTGGATCTCAAGAATATCGCCAAGCGCGTTCCCTTCGCTACCGGCGCCG
>MWAC01000312.1 GCA_002068815.1 Firmicutes bacterium ADurb.Bin467
CTACGCGATCCAGTCCGGCCGCGAGGTGCGCATCATCGTGAAACCCGAGGACGTCAACGACGCCGGCACGCTGATCCTCGCCAAGGAGATCGTCAAGCGCATCGAGAGCGAGATGGAGTACCCCGGCCAGATCAAGGTCAACGTCATCCGCGAGACCCGAGCGGTCGACTTCGCGAAGTAAACGACAGACGAAACCGCCTCCGAACGGGGGCGGTTTTTTTCGTGCTCTTCCCGATTTTCTCAATGTGCGATTTCCGCCGCCGACACCTCGACGGTATCCCGCCAGCGGTACTTCGTCCAGCAGTCGAACGCGCGTATGCGGAACGATTCCGGGATGGTTTCCGAGCGGATCAGCAGCGTCTCGCGATAGCGCCCGTCCTCCAGAAGCAGGGCCGAATTGAGCCCGTCCGTTTCCAGCACGTTCCCCTGCGCGTCGACGAGCTCGAACATGACGCCGGCCTCCTCGGCCTCAAACGGCTCGGTGAAGAAGCTGCAGCCGGGGAGTGTGCAGGAACGCATGCCGCCCGCGATCTCCTCGAACGGACAGGGGCGCGCGGCGCCGCCCATCGCGGGGCATTCCGGGTTCATGTGATAGACGCCGTCGCCGCCGGTAAAGTAGGTGAGGTTGCCGCTGGGCAGCTCCGGCGCGCGGATCGCGGAGCGGTCGACCGTATAAGTCAGCGTCAGCGCGATGTCGAGCGCCGTGCGCGAAAGGGAAATCTCCTCGAACGCGATGCCGGCGCCGTCGATCGCGGCATCCCCCGCCGCCACGTTCGCCTCCGCCCCCTCCGGCCTCTTCGTGAGCGGGACGGGAACCGGCTCGTCCGTGAACGGAGAAGCGATGCAGAGCGTCAATTGGTCGCCCGCGCCGTCCGGCAGCGCGCAGACGAAGTAGTAGTACATCTTCCCGTCGACCCACCGCTCCTCGTGCTCGCACGGCAGTTCCTCGCCGTCCCCGGTTTCCACGGTCGGCCCCCAGAACGGGATTTCGTCCGGCGCGAACGGCTCTCCCGTGCGGGCGACCTCGACGAGTATGTTCGCGGTGTCGCCGGCAAAATAGGCCTCCGAGACGGTCAGGGTATACTTCCCGTTCGAGGCCGCCGTGCCCGGCCTCTCGATGTCCGGGGCTTCCCCCGCGGGGGTGGTTCGGCCGGCCTGCCCGAGAAATTCCAGAATCCCCAAGCGGCTCCCCACGGCGAGCGCCGTGCCGATCAACAGGATTGCCGCGAGCACCGCGGCCAGCAGTGAAACACGCAATGTACGCTTTCGCATGGGCTCTTCCTCCGTTTTTTGCAATGCGCGCACGACGGCGCGGCGAAAGGATTCCGGCGTGGGCGGCAAAGCGCCCTCAAATCGGGGAGTTTGCATGGATGTCCCCTCCCTCCAACTGATCCTTGAGCATCTTCCGCGCGCGGCTCAGCCTCGAGGCGACCGTCCCCTGCGGGACGCAGAGGATGCGCGCGATCTCCGCGACGCCGTAGCCGTCGATGTACTTGAGCGTGAGCACGATTCTGTGCCGGGCGTCGAGTGCGCGAAGCGCCCGATAGAGTTCCGGGTTCGGTGGCGGCGGCGCGGGCAGCGTCTCCGGGAGCGGCCCCTCCGCCCTGCGCCCGCGCCGCCTGAGCAGCTGTTTGCACTCGTTGATTACGATGCGCATGAGCCACGTCTCAAAGTACGCTTCCTCCCGAAGCGTGCCGAGCCGCCGCCACGCGCGCAGCAGCGCCTCCTGCACGGCGTCCTCGCAGTCCGCGGCGCTGTTCAGAAGCATGTACGCGATGCCGTACAGCCTGCGCTCGCATCCGAGCACGCGCGTCTGAAATTCGCGATTCGTCATCGGTTCTCTCCCATCCAACGCGTTTGTCCCTTGGAGCTCCACACGTTAGACGCCTCCGCCGCGCGGTTTTATCCATTTCTCGGAATAAAAAAAGGCGGGCATCACAGCCCGCGCGGTCGGCTTCGCGAAGCAAACGGTATCCGGATGGGCACGACGGCGGTCACGCTGGTCGCGGGGCGGCCCCTCGTTTCGAACACGCGGAAAATGCCGCGCCGCTCGCACCACGCCCGGGAATATTCGAATATCGCGGGGCGGCGCGGCGCCTTTCTGAGCACATAGGAGAACCCGCGCGCCTCGCACCACGCCCGGGCGTAGCCGAGCTCAAACCGCTCCTGGAAATCCGCGTAGGTCTCATGCGCGCGCACCGTGCCCGGCACGTCGTCCGCGGAGGTCTCCGTGTTGAAGGATTCGCACAGATTGTGCGCCTCGGCGAGGTACTCGAGCGCGAGGTCCGAGCAGGGCTCCCCGAGCGCAAAGCGCGGGTACGCGCGGAGGCTGCAGAGGTCCTCGATCGCGCCCTCGGCGAACATCCTCTCCATGTACAATTGCCGGACGTGCGCCGAGCAATATTGCGGCAGGGGCAAATAGCGCGCCTCCGGGCCAAGATCCGGCCTGCTCGTGATCTCCCCGGTCTCGAGGTCGAGAAAGCAGGGGTCCATGCCGTAGGAAAAGAGGGCCGACGCCAGCAACCGAAGATTTTGAACCTCCATGGCAACCTCCAAAATGGAATCCGGTCTGTTTTGACTCGTACTTTTGCAAAAACGACCGAAGTCTATTCCATCCACTCGATGTTCTGCCTCTGGTACTCGTCGATGTTGAACAGCCAGTCGGTCAGGAACGCCTCCCAGCTCCCGCCGCTCGCGGAATCGAGCGCATCGACGAGGTCGTACTCGCCGAGCACGTCGGTCATGAGGCCCTTCTCGTAGAACCGCTTCAATCCCTCGAGCATCGTTTCGAGCCCCATCGCCGAGCGCAGCTCGTGGAACACGAGCGCGCCGCGGCGGCGGACGATTACGTCGTACTCGGCCTGGGTGAACAGCGCCGCGTCGGTTGTGATTTCCAGCCCGCCCGGCACCGTGTACTGCACGGACGGCACGAGCGCGCGGTTCAGCTCCTCGAGAAACGCGTCGTGGCCCTCGCCGTCCTCGAGCGCGAGGTACGCGAGGTACTCCGAGAGCGCGTCCGACATCCACGCGTCCTCCGTGGGCATGCAATACGCCGCATAGCCGAAGAACTGCTTCGCGAGCGCCCGGCGCAGCGCCATCCTGTCCGAAAAGAGCTCGTCCGGCACCCAGAGCACGCCCGGCAGCGGCAGAAGCCCGACCGCGTGGTCCGACTGCGCGACGATCACGGTTCCGCCGAGCGCGCCGAACCACCCTTCATAGGTGTCCAGCGCCTCGATCGAAGTCTCAAGCGCCGCGCCCGCGCCCGTTCGCAGGTTCGAGAGCACGCGGACGCGCGTGCCGAGCGCCGTCTCCCCCGCGGTCTCGCGCCAGCGCATGCCGAACGACACCGCGAGCTCGCGCACGCCCGACGCGAAGACGCTCCACGTCGTCGTCCCGTCGCCGTTCGGCTTCGCGGCCACCTCGCCCGGCGCGGCGACGATGTAGCGATCCGGAAGCGCGATCGAAAACGCGTAGTCCGCGCGGTCGGCGTACGCATAGCGCGCGTGCTGGATCGGCTTCGGCGCGACGAAGTCGCCGTCCTCCCACTTCAGTGCCTCGGGGTAAAAGCCGCTCAACCGCCAGTCGGTGTCCCCGGCGCCCAGAAACGCGGCGTTCTGCGTCAAAAGCAGCGTGTACTCGAACCCGAACTCGCAGCTCTCGCCGTCCTCGAGCCGGCAGGCGACGCGCAGAAACAGCTCGTTTTCGCCGACCATGCCCCAGTCCGCGGCGGCCCCGTCCACGGTGATGCTCGAAAACTCGAACCCGCCCGGCGCATATCCCTTCGGAAGCGCGGCCGGGAGCGCCCCGCTCTCGTACGGGAGCGCGCTCGCGCGCCGGAACGCGTTTCCGTAGACGGAGAACTCGACGCGGTCGAGCGCCTCCCCCGTCCGGTTCGTATAGACGAGGCGCTGCGAAATCCGCAGCGCCTGCCCGTCCTCCAGAAATTCCGCCGAAATCGCGTAGCGGTCCGGGGCCGAATTCCCCTCCGCGTGCGCGTGCTCGGACAGTATGATCGTCACGATCGCGCCCAGCGCCAAGAGCCCCGCGAGGATCAGCGCGGTCAGCCGCACGAATCTGTTGTGCTTTCTCATAGGCTACTCGATGACGCGAATCCGGTTCAGCGGCCAGATCACGAAGCGCGCGCGGCCGATGATCATGTCCCCGGTGATCGGGCCGACGTCGCCCTCGGGCTGCCGGTCGTTCCAGTCTCGCGAGTCGTGGCTGTCGTAGATGTTGTCGCCGACGACGAAGTACTCGTCCGCGCCGAGCGTGTACGGGTCATAGTCGTCGGGCTTGCCGTTCGGGTAGAGCGCGCCGCGCAGCTCGTCGATCGGCTCGCCGTTTACGTAGGTCACGCCGTTCTTGCGCTCGACGACGTCGCCCGGCACGCCCCAGACGCGCTTGACGAAGTTCGTCTCCGAGCGTATGCCGAACAGACCCGCCGAATAGCGGTTCGGATAGTGGCAGATGACCACGTCGCCGCGGTCGACGCCCACGAGCTTCACGTCGAGCACCGAGACGAACAGCCGCTCGTTGTTGAGCAGCGTGTCCATCATCGAATTCCCGTCGACGCGGATCAGCGTGAACAGGAACGTCCGGATCAACAGCGCGATCAGAACCGCCGCGGCGAGCGCGATCGCCCACTCGCGAATCTCCTTCCACACCCTCGACCCCCGCTGCGGCTGGACGTTCGCGCCCTGGGTGTCTCCCTTGATTTCCTCGTTCACAGATGAAACCTCTCTTCTGTCAATGATTCGGATGCCAAAAGTCCATTTCCCGGGATTGAGCCGCAACATATTGCGCAGACAATCGGTAACGAGCCCAATATGTTGTGGCGCTGAGGATGGAAATGGACTTTTGGCACCCTCAGTGTCAATAGATGCCCCGAAAAAACTTCTCGATCGGCCAGAGGTGAAATCGCGCGCGGCCGATAAAGTCCCTCCTGGAGAGGACGCCCACGTCCGCGGCGCGGCTGTCGTAGCTCTCGAGCCGGTTGTCGCCGAGCACGAGGTACTCGCCCTCGTCGAGCGTGATCTGAAAGTCCTCGCAGCGATCGGTCCCCGTCGCGTAGGCTTCCGGGAGAACCTCCCCGTTTAAGTATGCCACGCCGCCCCGAATCGCATAGGAGTCGCCCGGAATCGCCGCCACGCGCTTCAAATACGTCTGCTCGCGGCCGGGCAGCAGGCACAGCGCGACGTCGCCGCGGTTCGGCCCCGAAAACCAGTAGTCGAACTTCGTCAGAAGCACGATGTCCGTGTTGTAGAGCGTCGGCTCCATCGAGCTCCCGATGACGCGCGCGGTGCCGAACACCTGATCGCGTATGATGATCCCGACGACGACCGCGCCCAGAACCCAAACCCACCAGGATACAGCCCGCCTCATTGTGAATCCTCCGCATGGCCAACGTTGGAAACCCTTCGGGTTTCCAAGTCGGCGGAGCCGACCGCGGATTTCTGAATCGGGGTGAATTTGTCGGAATTCATTCCGCCAAATTCAGTCCCGGAGGGACCGGTTTTTCCGTCCGGAAAAACCGCCTTGGATTCAGAAACCGCGCGTTCGATGCGCTTGATTCGCTTTTCGAACACCGGACGCTCGAGCATGACCACCCTTCCGCAGCCCTCGCAGCGCATCTTGATGTCCGAGCCCACGAACGTGACCTTCCACAGATCGCTTCCGCAGGGATGCGCCTTTTTCATCTTCACAACATCGCCGACCGTGAGAAGCATGGAACTATCCTTCCGCGACCGCCATGCCGCGGTCGATCGCCTCGCGGTTCATCTGCATCATGCCCTCCTTGGCGCTGCCGAGCTTGTGTCTGAGCGCGTCCACCAGTTCCTCTGCCGAAAAGGCCCCGGTGAGCTTCGCGACCGCGCCGAGCATGACCATGTTCGCGACCTTCGGGCTTCCGAGCTCCGAAGAGATCTCGCTGACCGGCACGGGGACCGCCCGGATGTCCGCGCGCTTCGGCTTGTCGTCGATCAGCGAGCTGTTGTAGATCAGCAGCCCCCCGGGGACGACGCTTTTCTCAAACGCCGCCATCGACGGCTTGTTCATCGCGACGACCACGTCCGCGTCCTCGACCTTCGGCGACCCGACCGGCTCGTCCGAGACGACGACCGAGCAGTTCGCGCTGCCGCCGCGCATCTCCGGGCCGTAGGCGGGCATCCACGAGACCTCTTTTCCGGAGAGCATGCCCGCGTACGCGATCAACTGGCCCATCAGCAGCACGCCCTGGCCGCCGAAGCCCGCGAATATCATCTGCAAATTCATCGGTCAGACCTCCTTCAGCGTGCCGAGCGGGTACTCCGGGATCATGCGCTCGGACACGAATTGAAGCGCCTCGAGCGGGCTCTTGCCCCAGTTCGTCGGGCAGGTCGAGAGCACCTCGATCAGCGAAAAGCCCTTCCCGTCGGCCTGATTCTGGAACGCCTTCGCGATCAGCTTCTTCGCGTTCAGCACGTTTTTGACGTCGTGGACGCTGACGCGCGCGATCAGGCTCGGGCCGTTTAAAGTCGCGAGCATCTCGCTGACGTGGATCGGGTTGCCGTTCGCGGCCGCGGTCCTTCCGAACGGGGACGTCGACGTCTTTTCGCCGATCAAGGTCGTCGGGGCCATCTGGCCGCCGGTCATGCCGTAGATGCCGTTGTTGATGAAGATGATCGTGATGTTCTCCCCGCGCGCGGCGGCGTGCACGGTCTCGGCCATGCCGATCGACGCGAGGTCGCCGTCGCCCTGGTAGGTGAACACGATCTTGTCCGGCTGCGCGCGCTTGATGCCGGTCGCGACCGCGGGGGCGCGGCCGTGCGCGGCCTCGAACATGTCGCAGTTGAAGTAGTTGTACGCGAACACCGCGCAGCCGACCGGCGCGACGCCGATCACCTCGTCCTGTTCGAACTTCTCGCCGAGCACCTCGGCGATCAGCCGGTGGACGATGCCGTGCGTGCAGCCGGGGCAATAGTGAAACGGCGCGTCCGTCAGGAATTTCGGGCGCCCATAAATTGCGGGAGCCGCCATTACAACTCCTCCTTCATCGCGTGAATCGCGGCGTGTATCTCGCGGACGCCGGGCACGATGCCGCCGGTGCGGCCGTAGAAGCGCACGGGGCACCTGTCCCTCGCGGCGAGCCGCACGTCGTCGATCATCTGGCCGAGGGACATCTCGACGGCCAGCATGCCCTTCACTCGCCCCGCGGCATCCTCGATTGCCTTTTCGGGGAACGGCCAGACCGTGACCGGGCGGATCAGGCCGACCTTGACGCCGTCCTCGCGCGCGCGGCGGACCGCGGTCAGCGCGATCCGGGCGGTCGTCCCGTAGGCGACGACTGCGTACTCGGCGTCGTCCATATACAGCTCCTCGACCATCGTCTCGTTTTCGGAGATGGCCGCGTACTTCCTCGCGAGCTTGTTGACGTGCTTTTCGAGCACGTCGGGCTGGATGTAGAGCGAGTTGATGACCGCGCGCTCGCGGCCGCAGCCCTCCTTCCAGCCGGTCGCCGCCCAGCTCCTGTCAAACGCGGGCGCAGTATATTCCGGCATCGTGACCGGCTCCATCATCTGGCCGATGATGCCGTCGCCCAGGATCATGACGGGCGTCCGGTACTTGTCGGCGACGTCGAACGCGCGCTGCGTGAGCTCCACCGCCTCCTGCACGGACGCGGGCGCGTAGACGGGCATGCGGTAGTCGCCGTGGCCGCCGCCGCGCGTCGCCTGATAGTAGTCCGACTGCGCGGGCTGTATCGAGCCCAAGCCCGGGCCGCCGCGCACGATGTTGACAATCACGCACGGGAGCTCCGCCCCCGCGATGTAGCTGATGCCCTCCTGCTTGAGCGAGATTCCGGGGCTCGACGAGCTCGTCATCGACCTCGCGCCGGTGCCCGCCGCGCCGTAGACCATGTTGATCGCGGCGACCTCGCTCTCCGCCTGCACAAATTGTCCGCCGACCTCGACGAGGCGCCGGCTCATGTACTCGGGAATCTCGTTCTGCGGCGTGATCGGATATCCGAAGAAGAACCGACAGCCGGCCTGCACGGCGGCCTCGGCGATTGCCTCGTTGCCCTTCATCATCTGCCGGTTCATGCGCCCGTCCCCCTTTCGACGCGGATCACGCAGTCCGGGCACATCTGGTAGCACATCGCACATGCCGTGCACTTATCGATGTCCGTGCAGTAGGCGGCATTGTAGCCCTTTTTGTTGATGTGCGCCGAGAGCTGGATCAGCTTGCGGGGGCACGCCGCCACGCACAGGCCGCAGCCCTTGCACTGGTCGGCGTCGAATTCAATTTTGCCCATATGCCGTCCTCCAAAACTTGATACGAATGATTATACATTCGGGTTGTTAAAATCGCTCGCATCGAGCGCGTAGTGGTGACTTTTTCCGCGGACGTCCGAGAGCCGCAGGCCCAGCGTCCCGTTGAACACCGGGACCTCGAGCTCGGGGAGCAGCGCCGGCTCCTTCCTCGACCGGACGGACTGTTTGAGCACGCGGAAACGGTCCCCCTCGAGGTAGCCGAGCGCCCAGTTGTCGAGCATGTCCCACGGCATCGGGACCTGTTCCAGCCGCGCGTGGTAGAAGCCGACGCCGCTCAATATGCCGACGCGGCAGTCCCCCTCCGGAATCTGCGGCTCGGGGTAGAAAAGCTCCCACGGCGCGCCGTCGAGCCGCCTGCGAAGGATGTTCGGGACGAGCGCGCACTTGTCGATGCCGACGAATCTCCGCCCCAATAATTTCGCGGCCTCGAGCGCCGTCCCGGAGCCGGCGAACGGGTCGAGCACGAGCTCGCCCTCGCGCGACGCGCAGCGGACGATGCGGTCCAGGAGCGCCAGCGGCTTCTGCGTGTCGTAGCCGGTGCGCTGCGGGTCGCGCTGCTGCAGGTGGCTGACGTCGTCCCAGACGTCGGTCGGCGGCACGGGGTCGTCGTCGTAATAGGTGTACACGCGGCCGTTCGAGCGGATCGAGCGATAGACGCGCCCGTCCGGGTCGACGTGCTTGCGCATGTGGTTCTGCCGCGGCTTCACCGGCGGCGCGACGACCGCGGAGATGTTGAAATCGTAGCTCCTGGTCTTGCGGTAGAAGAGTATCGTGTCGTGCTTGCGGCTGAAATACCGTTTCGCGGTGCCGCCGGTGTGGTAGACCCACGCGATCTCGTTGAGCAGGCTGTCCGGGCCGAACAAGTCGTCCAGAATCAGCCGAAGCCGCGCGCTCGCGCGGAAATCGCAGTGCAGAAACAGCATGCCGTCGTCGCGGAGCAATTCCCTCGACGCCTCGAGCGCGCGGCGCATCAAGGCGTAATAGCTCTCGGGATCGAGGTCGTCGTCGTACGCGGGCAGCGTCAGCGAGCTCCGGCCGGTTTTCCAGTCGCCCTCGCCCGCGCGCGCGCGTATGACGAACCGCTCGCCGGTCAGAAACGGCGGATCCATGTAGATCAGCTTCACCTGTCCCCGGTATTCGGGCACGAGCGCGTCGAGCAGCCCGGGCGCGTCGCCCAGGTAGAACCGCCCGTCGGCCCCGCGGCCCTCGTAGCTCTCGCGGCGAACCGCGACCGGCTTCGGCTGCATCGGATGACCTCCCCGCCATTCCTTCATAGACCTCGCGTTTTATTATACTACAGTCTTTGGGCGGGAGCAAGGAAAAGCTGTGTCCTATGTGAAAACTTCTTTATCCGCTCGCAAAAAAACGCCCGCGTTTTCCGGATTTTTTTGTGTTTTTCGGCATTCGCGCTTGACGGTCCGGACGGCGCTGTGATAGAATACCAGCGGTGGATCATGGGCAGAAAACGTTTTCCAACCGCGTGTTTTTTGGCATATAGGTTGAGAATGTGAATGTATGTTGCAAGGAGGGCACCCGAATGAAGATGGCGCTTTTGGTGGCGAACCGCGGCTTTTTCCCGAGCGAATTCCTCGAGGACGCGAGAAGGGAACTCGCACAGGCGGCCGCGAAGCACGGCATCGAGCTTTTGACGACGGATCCTTCGCTCACGCGCTTCGGCGCGATCGAGACGACGGCCGAGGGCATGCTGTTCAAAAAATTCCTGGACGAGCACCGCGGCGAGTTCGACGGCGTGATCATCACGCTCCCGAACTTCGGCGACGAGAACGGCATCAAGGCGGCGCTCGCGGACATCGACGTGCCGGTGCTTTTGCAGGCGTACCCGGACGAAATCGGCAAGATGGACTTCGCGAACCGCCGCGACGCGTTCTGCGGAAAGCTCGGGCTGTGCAGCGTGTTCAAGCAGATGGACTTCAAGTTCACCTCCGGAAGGCCGTTCGTCATGCACCCGCTGGGCGAGGACTTCGAGCGCGAGCTGCGCGACTTCGCCGCGATCTGCCGCATCGTCAAGAAGCTGCGCCACCTGCGCGTCGGCGTGTTCGGCGCGCGCACGACCGCGTTCAAGTCCGTGCGCTTCGACGAGATTGCGATGGAGCGCAGGGGCGTCGAGGTCGAGTCGTTCGACCTCGTCGGCGTGCTCGCGCGCTACAATAAAATGCCCGAAAACGACCCGCGCGTGCGCGAGTGGATCGACCGGCTGCACGCCGCCGCGAGCTTCGAGGGCGTTCCGGACTACGCGGACAAGACCCTCGCCCGGTTCGGAGCGACCATGCAGAGCTACGTCGACGAACTGAGCCTGGGCGCGCTGACGCTTCGCTGCTGGACGGAACTGCAAGACGAATTGAAAATCGCGCCGTGCTCGCTGCTCGGCATCTTCAACATGCTGGGCGTCCCCGCCGCGTGCGAGACCGACGCCTCGAACGTCTACACGATGGCCGCGCTCGCCGCCGCCTCCGAGGGCTCGGCCGCGTGCCTCGACCTCAACAACAACTACGGGACCGACCCGGACAAATTGATACTGTTCCACTGCGGCCCGGTGCCGGCCGACATGATGGTAAAGCCCGGCCGCATCGAGGAGCACAAGATGTTCGTCAAGACCTCCGGCCCGAACTGCTCGTGGGGCCTGAACGTCGGCCACATCCGCCCCGGTGCAATCACGTTCGCGGGCGGGCGCACGGACAACGGCCGGTGCCAGTTCTATTTGAGCACGGGCGAGGTGACCTCCGACCCGGTCGAGGAGGGCTTCTTCGGCACGCCCGGCGTCATGCGCTCGGACGATTTGCAGCGCAAGATGCAGAACATCTGCTACGCGGGCTTCCGCCACCACACGACGATCACGTTCGGCGACTGGGAGCGCGCGATGGACGAGGCGCTCGTGAAGTACCTCGGCTACACGCGCATCGCGATCTGAGGCAAGCACGGACGCAATGAGGTGGTGGATTGCCGAGGCGATTTTTGGCCCCCACAAGGAGCCAGCAGGGAGCCGTAGTGGAGGCCTACGGCGACCGGATGAGCGACACGGTGGGGGCGGAAAAGCGACCGGCAAGCCTGCCGCCGAATAAGTCAGTGATTGCCTGGGAGGAGGTTCCCATGGCATACATCGGTCTCGACGTCGGCACGACCGGCAGCAAGGCGACCGTCATCGCGCGCGACGGCAGGGCGCTCTCGAGCGCCTACCGCGAGTATAACCTGCGCTTCCCCGCTCCGGGCCACGTCGAGCTTCGGCCGTCGGACGTGTGGGAGGCGGTGAAAACCGTGCTCAGGGAGGTCGCCGCGACGTCCGGCGAGCCGATCGAGGCGCTGGCGGCCGCGTCGTTCGGCGAGGCGGTCGCGCACATCGGCCGCGAC
>MWAC01000313.1 GCA_002068815.1 Firmicutes bacterium ADurb.Bin467
GGCGGCTACGGGCGGCAGGGAACCGGCACTGCCGGCGGGCGGCAGGGATACGGCGGATGGCAGGGAACCGGCACTGCCGGCGGATGGGACAGCTGGGGCGGCTGGTGGAACCAGCAGCAGACCGCGGGCGCGCAGGAGAGCCCGCAGATGCAGGCCGCGCGCAACTACATCAACGCCGGCCACTATCGGGAGGCGCTGAACGTGCTCGAGGGCATACAGGAGCGCGGCGCGCGCTGGTATTATTATGCAGCCGCGGCGAACATGGGCCTTAACAACAACATCGCGGCGCTGAACTACGCGCGGCAGGCGGTCAACATGGACCCGGCGAACCTCGAGTACCGCCAGCTTCTGCACCGCCTCGAGTACGCGGGCCAGAGCTATCAGGCCGCGGGCAGGCGCTACGGCATGCCGAACCTGAACAGCGCCTGCACGTGGCTGTGCCTTTCGCAGCTTCTGCTCTCCTGCTGCTGCGGGTCGCGCGGGTATTATTTCTGTTGCTGAGGAGGATTTTTCAATGTACACCAGAGACGACGCATGGAAGCTGCTGACCGAGTACAACCGGGGGGAATTTCACCTGAAGCACGCGCGGGTCGTCGAGGACGTGATGCGCTGGTACGCCGCCGAGCTGGGATACCGGGACGAGGCGGACTTCTGGGCGACGGTCGGGCTTCTGCACGATCTGGACTTTGAGATGTTCCCGGACGAGCACTGCGCAAAGGCTGGGGAAATCCTCCGCGAGCGCGGCTGGGACGAGAGATTGATCCGCGCGGTCGTGAGCCACGGCTACGGGATCGCCTCGGACGTGAAGCCCGAGCACGTCATGGAAAAGGTGCTCTTCGCCGCGGACGAATTGACCGGATTGATCGGCGCGGCGGCGGTCATGCGCCCGTCGAGGAGCGTCCAGGACCTCGAGGTCAGCTCCGTCAGGAAGAAATTCAAGGACAAAAAATTCGCCGCGGGCTGCTCCCGCGACGTGATCCTGCAGGGGGCGGAGATGCTCGATTGGACGCTCGACGAATTGATCGAAAAGACGATTCTCGCGATGCGCGAGAGCTCCGCCGTCGACTGACCCCTGTAAAGCGAAGCGGATGCGCCGTTCTGCGCATCCGCTTTGTCGTCATTCAACTGGGAGGTGTGCCTCGAGCGCCCCGACCCGCTCCGCGAGCAGCTCGCAGAACTCCGGCAGCGCCTTCGTGCGCTCGTCCTCGGGCGTCGCCAGGAACAGCTTCGCCTCGTCGACGACCCGCTGCGCGGCGTCGATCAAATCGCTCGAGCCGCCGGAATCGCGCATGCCGAGCAGGTGCCTGGTCAGGGTGTCGAGAGCGCGCGCGAGCTCCGCGTCGCCCATGCGCCGGGCCTCGTCGACGAGCCCCTGGCAGGCCGCCGACATGTCGGGGCGGATCCGGTGGTTGACCTGCGGCTGGTCGCAGAGTATCCCCCGCGCGTTGAGCCTTTCGACCATGTGCCGAACGTAGTCGGGCCGGCTCTTGATGATCGACCGGTACTTGTTCTGGTAGCGCAGCATCAGGCTGTGGTCGCCGCCGGAGAGCTTCTGCAGGCACGAGCGCACGCTCTGCCCCTGCGAGCGCGCGGTCAGCACCTGCTCCATCAGCCAGTCGACCTCCTGCTGTGTAAACGGCACGAAGCGCGCCGTGCGCTCCTGGCCGCCCTCCCTCTTTTGCACCTGCGCGTAATAGTAATTTCGTATGCTGTTGGGGCGGCGGCCCGTCTTTTCGGCAATGCGCTCGAATACGGCCTTCAGAGGAAGGCCCTGCTGCTGTGCCTCGTCCGCCGTTTCCCAGAGGAGATTGTTCTCAAATTCGCTCCATCCCGTACGTCTTCCCGTGCGCGAAACCGCCTGTTCCATATATTTCCCCTCCAAACTGCTTGCTGATACAGAGTATGCACGAACTATGACGGCAATATACTGATTCGGCAAATTCGTGGAAATATTTTTGCGGGGGTGCCCAAGGGCGGCGGCGTATGCTATAATTGTCCGACGGGAGGGATGGACATGCGGTGGGAAATGGGCATTGATCTCGGCACGCGAAACGTCCGCGCGGCGCTTCCTGCGGAGGGGCCGGTGCTTTCGCAGGCGGCGGCGCTCGCGCTGCGCGAGGGGCGCGACGCGCCGGTAAACGCGGGCGACGCGGCCTTTTCCGTGTACGGGCGCACCTGCGAGGGCGTGTCGGTGCACTTTCCGCTCCACGACGGGACGCTGAAAAACAACGTCCACGCGGAGAAGCTCATCCAGTGGGTGTACTATGTGACGGAGGAGAGGCGGAAGGGAAAGCGGCTGCGCGCGCTGTTGACCACCGCGGCGCACGCGCGGGCTGTGCAGCAGGAGGCGCTTTTGCAGGCGGCGCTCGACGCGGGCGCGTCGGAGGCGGGGCTCATCTCCTCCGACGCGGCGTCGGCGCTCGGCGCGGGGCTCGACATCATGAGCCCGCAGGCGTCCCTGATCATCGACGTCGGCGCGGGCAAGGTCGCGGCGGCGCTGTTCACGCGCGGGCTCGTCGCCGCCAGCGCGTATTTGCCCTACGGCGTCGGGCGCATCGACGAGCGGATACAGAGGATGCTTCGCACCGAGAAGGGGTTCCTGGTCGGCCCCAAGACCGCCGAGGACATCAAGCAGGCGATGGCGACCGCGCTGACCCCCGCGCCGGTTTCGATGCCGGTCGCCGGGCTGAACCTTCAAAAGCGCGTGCCGGAGATCCTCGAGGTCGAGCCGGAAATGGTCGCGCGCGCGTGCGAGGAGGTCGTCGGCGAGCTCGTGTTCATGGTCGCGTCCGTCGTCGACAACGCGCCGGAGGAGCTGGCCGCCGATCTCAACGACGCCGGCTGCGTGCTCGCGGGCGGCGGGGCCACGATCGCCGGGCTCGACAAGCGGCTCGGCGACCGATTGGGCATCCCGACCCGCGTCGCCGAGTCGCCGGGAAACTGCGGCGTCATCGGCCTCGCGAAGGTGCTCGAGGAGCCGGACAAATATGAATCGCTGATTCTTGAGAAAATGGCGAAGCAGGCCCGGCACTGATCATCTTCGGGACAGCTCTGCATAAAAATGCAACAGCGTCTCCGCCGCGCGGTCGAGGCCGTAGCCGGCGGAGAGGATCGACTCGATCGCGCCCGCGCTCGCTTTTGCGCGGTCGGGGCGGTCGAGCGCGAGCAGCGCCTCCGCCCACGAGGCCGCGCCCTCCCGCAGCGGGAGGAATCGGACGAGGTCCGTCAGCGCCGCCTCCTTTGTAACCGCGTCGCCGACGAGCGAGGGAAGCCCCGCCGCCTGCCACTCGAGCAGCACCGTCGGGAAGCCCTCGTAGAGCGACGGCAGCGCCATGACATCCATCGCCGCGAGGAACCTCTCCGGGTCGGGCACGCTGCCGGCGAACACGACCCTGTCCCCGAGCGGCTTCGCGCGCCCGCGGATTTCTTCCTCCAAGTAGCCGTCGCCGACGAGCAGCAGCCGCGCGTCGGGGCGGCGCTTGAGCACTTCCTCGAAAATCTCCAACAAAAACGCGTGGTTTTTCTGGGCGTTGAAGCGCCCGACGTGGCCCAGGACGAGCGCATTCTCCAATCCAAGCGCCGGCCGGACGGCTTTGCGCGCCTCCGGGTCGAACCGGAAGCGGCCCGCGTCGACGGCGTTCGGGAGCACGGTGAATTTCCCGCGCCCGAACAGCCACCTGCCGGCGTCCGTCCCGCAGGCGGCGGCGGCTGTGTAGCTCAAAAGAAACAGCGGGAGAACGCGCCTGTGCTGCCGGTTGCGAAGAGACGTCGTGTTGTGGCAGTGTGCGACGCGCAATCCGCAGCCTCCGAGCGCCGCCGCGAGCATCTCGAGAAACAGCGACGACGAGTTGCCGTGCGCGTGGACGAGGTCGTACCGGTTTTTGCGGATCAGCTTGGCGAGCTCCAGCACGTAGCCCACGCCGGGGCGGCGGCTGGCCAGGCGATGCACCCGTATGCCGCGGGCCTCGATCTCGCGCAGGAGCGAAGGCTCGACCGCGTTGCCGGCGGCGAAGTCCATCGAAATCCCGGCGCGGGACAGCGCGTCCGCGCGCTCGAGCGCGAACATCGTGATGCCGTTGCGGGTCACGGGGACGGTGAACACGTGCAGCGTCTTCATCGGCTATTCCCTCGCGTCGAGCGCCGACAGCTTCGCCGCCGGCGCGGAAGTCCGCTCGGCCTCGTAGAGCTTCGCGTCGACGAGGAAGCGGTACATGAAGCTGTACATGAAGTGGTAGATGAGCCCCGGCCGCCCGTCGAGAAAGCCGAGCTGGAACACATAGCGGAAGATGAACGCGCAGAACGCGCGGAAGAACTTCGGGAACCTGTAGTAGAGCCCGCTCTTGAGCTTCCTGGTGCGGCGGATGCGGCCGTCGAGCCGCGAATC
>MWAC01000314.1 GCA_002068815.1 Firmicutes bacterium ADurb.Bin467
CCGCCAGTACGCGTGCACGTTTTCCTCGGCGACGCTGACCCAGTTGCCCAGGTGAAACTCGTTTTTGCGCGATTTGTCGTTGTGGAAGCGTATGTGCATGGCGTCCGGCGAGATCGCGCCGAGGTAGTACTCGGGGCTTTCGAAGTATTCCGGTCGGCCGACGGCCCAGCGGTGCGCCGCGAGAAGGTGTACCATTGAAAGCGCCATTTGCGTCCTCCGTTTCTCTCAAACCATATTATACCACAGAAAAGGCGGCGGATTCAAGCGCAAAACGCGCGCTTGACAATGCCCGCGATCTGTCGTATAATATCGCTCGGACAATTGAACATGCCTTATCCAGAGAGGTTGAGGGACGGGCCCGATGAAACCCGGCAACCGGTCGCGCAAGCGGCAAGGTGCCAATTCCCGCGGCGCATGCGCCGGAAGATGAGGCGAGTCAGAGGGACACAACCGAAGCTCGCCCGCGGCGGGTTTTTTTGTTCGAATAACACACCGGAGGAGCAGAAAATGAGAAGATTTTTTACGTCCGAATCCGTGACCGAGGGCCATCCCGACAAGATCTGCGACCAGATTTCCGACGCCGTGCTCGACGCGATACTCGCGCTGGACCCGGACGCGCACGTCGCCTGCGAGTGCTGCGCGACGACCGGCATGGTGCTCGTGATGGGCGAGATCACGACCGACGCGTACGTGCCGATCGACCAGATCGCGCGCGGCAAGATCGTCGAGATCGGCTACGACCGCGCGAAGTACGGCTTCGACGGCCACTCGTGCTCGGTTCTGGTGTCGGTCGACGAGCAGTCGCCCGACATCGCGATGGGCGTCCGGGAGGGCGACGACATGGGCGCGGGCGACCAGGGCATGATGTTCGGCTACGCGTGCGACGAGACGGAGGAGCTGATGCCGCTGGCGATCTCGCTCGCGCACAAATTGACGCGCGGGCTCGCGTCCGCCCGGAAGTCCGGGCTGATCCCATACCTGCGGCCGGACGGCAAGGCGCAGGTGACGGTCGAGTACGAGGACGACATGCCGGTGCGCGTCGAGGCGGTCGTCGTCTCGACGCAGCACGCGCCGGAGGCGACGCACGAGGAGATCGAGCGCGACGTGCTCGAGAAGGTCGTCCGCGCCGTCATCCCCTCGGAGCTGCTCGACGAAAACACGAAGTACTTCATCAACCCGACCGGGCGCTTCGTCGTCGGCGGGCCGCAGGGCGATTCGGGGCTGACCGGCAGGAAGATCATCGTCGATACCTACGGCGGCTACGCGCACCACGGCGGCGGCGCGTTCTCCGGCAAGGACCCGAGCAAGGTCGACCGCTCCGGCGCGTACGCGATGCGCCACGTCGCGAAGAACCTCGTCGCGGCGGGGCTTTGCCGACGCTGCGAGGTCGGCGTCGCCTACGCGATCGGCGTCGCAAAGCCGCTGAGCGTGTTCGTAAACACCGAGGGAACCGGCGTGCTCCCCGACGACCGGCTTGCCAAAATTGTGGAGGAGGTGTTCGACCTGCGCCCGGCCGCGATCATCCGCCGGCTCGACCTCAGGCGCCCGATCTACCAGAAGGTCGCCGCCTACGGCC
This sequence comes from Firmicutes bacterium ADurb.Bin467, assembly GCA_002068815.1. Taxonomy (GTDB): domain Bacteria; phylum Bacillota; class Clostridia; order Christensenellales; family Aristaeellaceae; genus Pullichristensenella. The sequence continues at coordinate 1,577 of MWAC01000314.1, forward strand.
ACTTCGGGCGCGACGACCTCGACCTCACGTGGGAGAGGACGGATATGGCAGAGCTCTTGAGGGCCAAGGCATTGAACGCTTGACGAACGGCCGAAAAGCCTGTATAATCGTGCGTAGATGTTTCGGAATCCTTGTACAGGGAGATATAGAGAATATGGGCATTTTCTGCATGGTCTTCGGCGCGGTCATGTTTCTGGGGTTCACGGGGGGCGGCGTGCTGTTCGCCAACGCGCTCAATACGCCGGTGGCGAATTTCGGAGGGCAGTCGCTCGCCGTGTTTGTCGGCCTGCCGGCGACCCCCGCGCCGTACATCGCCATCGGGGCGTTCATCGGCTTTTTGATCGGGCTTTCCTTCTTCATGAAGGGGCTGACGTATCAGAAGGTCTGCCGCATCGCGAACCGCAGGAGCCGCAGGCCGGAGTAGTTCCGGCGGCGGTTTGTACCGGCGCGGCGATCCGTCGGTTCGCCGCGCCTTTTGCATTGCCGCGCCCGGAAGGGCGCGTTTTTTCTTGACTTTGCCGGAAAAAATCCCTATAATGCAGGGGATGGGGTATTGGTGGAAAGGCAGACACAGCGGACTTGAAATTTGAGCGCCGGACGGGGAAACCCTCCGCGCGAATGGTGGCTAATTCGGTGAAACTCCCACCGGGACAACACCGAGCTAATCCCGCGAGGGGAAATGTGTAGAGACTATACACCACCTGCCTACGGCGACGAGCTATGGCAAAGATATAGTCCAGACTACAACGCTTCGGCGGCCGCGGCGACGCGGAGTAGTACGAAAATCCGCTGCTCGAAAGAGCGTGTCGGTTCGAATCCGACATACCCCACCACAAAGCACCCCGAAAACGCAGAGGTTTTCGGGGTGTTGCCTTTGCTTCCGACCCTTATCCGCGGCGAATGGGGGTCTACCCCTTGACGCTGCCGAGCGTCACGCCCCGGACGATGAACTTCGAGAGGAACAGGTAGACGATCAAAATCGGCACGATCGCGACGGTGATCATCATGTAGACCTTGCCCATGTCGAACTTCATGAAGTCGGCGCTGCGCAATTGCGCGATCAAAAGCGGCAGCGTCTTCTTATCCTGGCTCTTCAAGAGCAGCGCGGGCATGAAGAAGTTGTTCCAGCTTGAGACGAACGTGAAGATCGCCTGCACCGCGATCGCGGGCTTCATCATCGGCAGCACGATGCGGTTGAACGTGAAGAACTCGCCGGCGCCGTCGATGCGCGAGGCCTCGACGACCTCGACCGGCAGCACGGCCTCCATATATTGCTTCATGAAGAAGAATACGACCGGGGACGCGATTGCGGGCAAGATCAGCGGCCAGAAGCTGTTCGCCCAGTTGAGCCGGACCATCATCCGGAGGAAGCCGAGCGCGGACACCTGCGTCGGCACGATCATGACCATGAGGATGAACGAGTACGCGATCTTGCGCAGGCGGAAGTCGTACGCGTGGATCGCGTAGGCGGTCAGCGCCGAGAAGTACGTCGCGCACAGGGCGGTCAGGCCGGAGACGGTCAGGCTGTTGAGGATGCCGCGCAAGACCGGCAGGTTCGGGTCGTTCATCAGGTTTTTGAGGTTCACGAAGAACTGGCTGCTCGGCACGAACGAGAAGCCGCGCTGTATGTCGGCGTGGTTGCGCGTCGCGTTGATCAGGAGCACGACGAACGGGA
>MWAC01000315.1 GCA_002068815.1 Firmicutes bacterium ADurb.Bin467
CGGGAGCGACGCGGTCTCGAGCTTGTCGCAGTTCGAAAACGCCGACGCGCCGATGCGCGCGGCCCCCGCGCCGAGCGTGATGCCCGTCAGCGTCCCGCTGTTTTCAAACGCCTTTTCCCCGATTGCGACCGAGTGCGAAAAGAGCTTTCCCGGCACGCTGAGGTTTAAGTCGGAGCCCAAATACGCCTCGATCGTGACCTCGCCGCCCGCGAGGGAAAAGCGGTAGGGAATGGTGTTGATCCGAAGCGCCGCGCTCGTGCCCGCGAACGCGCCGGGGGCGATCGAGGCCAGCGTGTCCATCGGAAGCGTCGCGGCCTGCAGCTTCGAGCAGCCCTTGAACGCGTCCGCGCCGATCGACTCCGTGCCGCTCGCGATGACCGCCGTCACCAGCGCCGTGCAGCCCTCGAACGCGCCCGCGCCGATCGACTTCACCTTCGCGCTGACCGTGACGGTCGCCAGGCTCTTGCAGTCCTTGAACGCGCCCGCGCCGATCGAGTCGAGGTTGCCCGGCATGACGAGCGCGGCCATGCTCGCGCCCTTGAACGCCTCCGGGCCGATCGCCACGACCGGAATCCCCAGGATCGACTGCGGGACCGACAGCGTGGACAGGGTGCCCGTGTAGCCGGTCAGCGTCGCGGCCGTGCTGTCGGTGTTGAGCTCGTACGTATAGGTCGCGCCGTCGATGACGACGGTGTGCAGGCTCATGGGCATCATCAGCGAGAGCCCCATCATCGGGCCGGGCGCCTCGGGCTCCGGCTCCCCGGTCGGGGCTTCCGTCGGCGCCTCCGTGGGCACTTCCGTCGGAGCCTCGGTCGGCGCATCGGTCGGCGCCTCCGTCGGAATCTCGGTCGGCGCCTCCGTAGGAGTCTGGGCAGGCGCTTGCGTCGGAACCTCGGTCGGCGCCTCCGTCGGCGCCTCGGTCGGAGCCTCCGTAGGCGCCTCGGTGGGAGCCTCCGTGGGCGCTTCCGTGGGCGCTTCCGTCGGCGCTTCCGTCGTCCCGGACTGCATGCCCGCGTCCGTCTCCGCGAACACGGCTTCGCCCACCGCGCCCAGAAGCGTCACGGCGCACAGCAGCAGGGACAATAGCTTTACCAGCATCTTCTTCATCGTCAGAATCCTCCCACGGCGCATCGTCATGCCTATGCTATATTATATTATACATGAAATTGTAATATATGGCAACCAGAAAAAATATTTTTGTCGTTTTTTTGCCGCTTTCTCGAAAAATGAACAAAAAAAGGGGGCGGGAGTTGCCTCCACGCCCCCATCGGAATCGAAACCGGTCAGAACTTCTCCGCGAGCGCGATGTCCGGGAGCTCGCGGATGTCGCGGATTTCGTATCGGATTTTGTACTCCGCGGGCGCGATCTCGCCGGACGGATTGTACCAGCACGCGTCTACGCCCGCGCGGTTCGCGGCGAGCACGTCGCTGGTCAGGCTGTCGCCCGCCATCAGCGCGCGTCCGGGCTCGATCGAGCCCAGCAGCTCGAGCGCGCGGAAGATCATCCTGGGGTCGGGCTTCTGGAAGCCCTGTTCGCCGGAGATGACGAGCGCCGATATGTACGGGCGGATCGGCGAGCGGTCGATGCGCCCGTGCTGGACGCTCGAGATGCCGTTCGTGACGAGCGCGACGGGGAGTTTTTCGGCGATCGCCCGCACGGCCTCGAGCGCGCCGGGGAGCAGCATCCCCTGCTTCGAAAGCGCGTCGGTGAACCGCTCGCCGACCTCCTCCGGATCGGCCGAAATCCCGTAGAACTTCAGAAAATCGCCGAACCTGCGCACGCGCAGCTCGGCCTGCGTCATCGCTCCGCGCTCGAACTCCTTCCAGCAGGCGAGGTTGATCCGGCTGTAGACCTCGCCCGCTTGGGGGTCGGCGATGCCGAGCGCCCCGATGACCTCGGAGATCGCGTTCTTCTCCGCGGCGCGGAAGTCCAAGAGCGTGTCGTCCGCGTCGATCAGAATTGCGTCGTATGTAAGCATTCGGCTCTCCTTCGAAAAAATACGGTCCCCCGCCCGACCTGATCTTTGCCCCCACACCCGCCGGCCGGGGCGCTCGCTACTAAGGCGTTCAGCCTCCCCACTACGAGCCCTCTCAATCCGAAGATTGGCCGGACTAACCACTAGATCGCACCATGCTCACGGAAATTTTTCCCGCTTACGTGGGTCGTTTCGCCTGCGACTGGCATCGACTTTCAATCACGGACGCGGAGGACCGCACGCCTATTATACCCCGCCGGCGGCTATTTCGTCAACCACGCGCGAAGCCTCCGGTCGAGCGCGCTGAACCTGCGGTCGATGTAGTCGTTGTCGACCATGTTCTTTAAGCACGCCTCGCGGCCGACGACGACCACGAGCTTCTTCGCGCGCGTGACCGCCGTGTAGAGCAGGTTTCGCGTCATCAGCATGCGGGGCCCGGCGACCAGCGGAAGCACCACGCAGTCGAACTCGCTCCCCTGGCTCTTGTGCACCGACATGCAGTACGCGAGCTCCAATTCCTCGAGCTCCTGCAGACCGTACTCGGCCTCGCGCCCGTCGTCGAACTCGACGGTCACGAGTTCGCCCAGCCGGTCGATCTCCCGGATGAAGCCTATGTCGCCGTTGAACGCGCCCTCGCCGATCTCGCCGCCGCGCCGCCACTGGAGGCCGTAGTTGTTCTTGATCTGCATCACCTTGTCGCCGAGCCGGAACAGCGCCTCGCCGCGGTTCATCTCGGGCTTCCCGGGCGCGGGCGGGTTCAGCGCGGCCTGCAGCGCCGCGTTCAGCGCAAACACGCCGGCGTCGGTGCGCTTCATCGGCGCCATGACCTGTATGTCCCTGAGCGGGTCGAGCCCCATGTAGTTCGGCAGCCGCTTCGTCACGAGCTTCACGACCGAGTCGACCGCCGACTGCACGCTCTCCCTCCGCTCGAGGAAGAAGTCGGTGTCGCGCTGGCGGAGCTCCGGGTACGCTCCGCGGTTGATGCGGTGCGCGTTCCTGACGATCATGCTCGTCGCCGCCTGCCGGAACACCTCGGTCAAGGTGACCGTCGGCACCGCGCCGCTTTCGATGATGTCCTTGAGCACGTTGCCCGCGCCGACGGACGGGAGTTGATCCTTGTCGCCGACCATCACGAGCCTGGTTCCCTGCGGGATCGCGCGCAAGAGCGCCCGAAGCAGGAATATGTCGACCATGCTCATCTCGTCGACGACGACCGCCCTGCAGTCGAGCGGGTTGTGCTCGTCGCGCTGGAAGCGGCCGTCCTCGCCCGCGTACTCGAGCAGCCGGTGGATCGTGCGCGCGGGCCTTCCGGTCGCCTCGCTCATGCGCTTCGCCGCGCGGCCGGTCGGCGCGCAGAGCTCCGCGCCGCCGAACTCGTCCAGGAGCTTCAAAATGCAGTTTAACGTCGTCGTCTTGCCGGTGCCCGGGCCGCCGGTGATCACGAGCACGCCCTCGCGCTCGACCTCGCACACGGCCTCGCGCTGCTCCGGGCAGAGCTCCATACCGGCCTCGTCCTCCGCCTCCGCGATCAGCCGGTCGGCGCGCCCCTCCTCGAGGTCCTGCCGCTCGAACGACCGCTTGAGCCGGATCAGCCGGAACGCCGCGTCGCACTCGGCCTCGTAGAGCCACGGAAGGTAGACCGCCGTCTCGCCGTCGAGATCGTCGGCCTCGAGCCCGCCGGAGATCATGAGGCTGCGCACCGCGTTGTCGACCAGGTCCTCGTCGGCGCCCAGCATCTGCCGCGCGTGCTCGACGAGCTCCGTCAGCGGCAGGTACATGTGCCCGGACGCGTTTGCCGCCTCCGAGAGCGCGTAGCGTACGCCGCTCTTCAATCGAAATTCGCTCTCGAGCGAGAAGCCCATCGAGAGCGCTATCCGGTCCGCGGTCTTGAAGCCGACGCCCTCGACCTCGTCGGCGAGCCGGTAGGGGTTCTCGGAGGCGACGCGCTCGGTGCGGTCGCCGAACACGCGGTAGACCTTCGCGGCGAGCGCCGGCGACAGCCCGTACCGCTGCAGAAACATCATCGAGCCGCGCATCTGGCTGTGGTTCAAGAAGCTCTCGGCGATCAGCGCGGCGCGCTTGCGGCCGATGCCGGGCACCTCCGTCAGCCTGTCCGGCTCGGATTCCAGCACGTCGAGCGTCCGGGCGCCGAATTCCTCGACGATCAATTTCGCGGTCGCGGGGCCGACGCCGCGGATCAGCCCGGAGGCCAGGTATTTCTCGATGCCGTCGAGGCTCTCGGGCCGCACGGACTCGACGAAGCTCACGCGAATCTGCCGCCCGTACTCGCGGTGCTCGACGACGTCGCCGTCGAACGCCGCCCTTTCGCCCGCGAGCAGGAGCGGCATCAGGCCGACCGCGGCGAGCCTCGAGCCGTCCTCTAGCTTCACCTGCGCGACCGTGAAGCCGCTCCCGTCGCTTCGAAACGAGATTTTCTCGACGACTCCCTCAAACCGCGCCATTCGCGATCTCCCACAGGTACAGGGACGCGACGCTCGCATACGGCGCGTAGAGCTCCCGGAACCGCGCGAAGTCCCTGTCCGCGCCGTCGCCGTGCAGCATGTTGAGCGCCTTGCGTATGCCGAAGTCGCCCTGGCTCAGGATGTTCATCCGGTTCAAGGAGAAGATCAAAAGCATCTCCGCCGTCCAGCGGCCGACGCCGTCGAACGACACGAGCTTCCTGATCGCGTCCTCGTCGTTAAGCTCCGGAAGCACCGAGAGCTCCTGCGCGCGCTCCGCCGCCGCGCGCATCCACTTCGCCTTCTTGGGGCCGACGCCGAGCGCGGCAAGCTCCTCGTGCGGGATCGCGAGATACTTGTCGGGCGTCGTGAGCCCGCGCGCGGTGAGCCTGCCCCAGACCGTCTGGTACGCTTTGCCTGAGACCTGCTGCGCGGTGATCGAGCTCATCAGCGCCTCGAACACGTCCGGGATGATCGACCACTCGAGTTGCCCGAGCTTCTGAATCCACGCGCCGAGCGCCGGATCGCGGGCGCAGAGGTGGTCCATCTCCCCGGCCCCGTAGCGGAAGTTCATCGGCGCGCCTCCAATCCGAGCAGATACCGCTTGTTGTCGAGCCCGCCTCCGTAGCCGACGAGCGAGCCGCCCTTGCCGATCACGCGGTGGCAGGGCACGATGACGGCGAGCGGGTTTCGGTTGTTCGCGAGCCCGACGGCGCGCGTC
>MWAC01000316.1 GCA_002068815.1 Firmicutes bacterium ADurb.Bin467
TCGGTGCTTGTGGCGGCGGCGCTTTTGATGTCCTTCGCGCTCGCGGAGGGCGATCCGTTCTTTGCAACGCCCGAGGAGGCGATCGTCGCGTTCGCGGACTGCGTGGGGAACCTGGACTTTTCCGGCGCGCTCGACTGCATGGACGCGCAGGTGAAGGCGGAGAACTACGACATGGCGCTCAATGTGGCCCGGCTCGGCGCGATCGTGCCCGCGACGCTGACGCTGCCCTCGCAGTACGGGGCGTATGTGTCGCTGAACGCGGAGCTCTTCCGCAACGGCCACGCGCGCAACCTCTACTTTGCGATCACGTCGCTCTTGATCGGCCCGGAGTTCCAGACCGGGCAGGTGATACAGGTCGACCGCGAGAAGTCCGAGGTGGCGATCTCCCCGACGGAGACCGTCGCGCTCGACGAGCTCGTCGCGCGCTACGACCCCGAGGGGCTTCGGGGCCTCGCCGTCCGGGAGATCTACCGGTACGACAAATTCCGGCAGAACGAGAAGCACCAGAGCAATATTCAGAGGCAGGGGCTGGACTACGGCTTCGACGCGGTCGAGGACTACCTCGTGCTCTACGACCTGCAGGGCGACACCTGCGCGGGCACGATGATGGTCGCGCACTACGAGCAGGGCTGGAAGATCACCTCGCTCAATTCGGCCGTGATGGGCGCGTCGCCCTTCACGCCGATCGCGCGGGTCCCGGACGGGGCGGCGGCCGCAAAGGGCCTGGGGCTCGATCCGTCGGAGTTCACGAAGGTCAGGTAAAATAACCTTGTCCCGGTTGCAACCGCTGTCGAATCGGCGTATAATACATAAAATTCGACGTGTGGAGGAATTATTATGCAGGACATACGCTTCGTGCCGGCGACTTCCTTCAAGAAAAAGCCCGAGGACCCGGCGAAGATGGGCTTCGGCAAGCTCTTCACCGACTACATGTTCGTCATGGACTACGAGACCGGCAAGGGCTGGCACGATGCGCGCATCGAGCCGTACCAGAACTTCCAGATGGACCCGGCGACCGCGGTGCTCCACTACGGGCAGGCGATCTTCGAGGGCCTGAAGGCGTACAGGCGGGACGACGGCGGCATACAGCTGTTCCGCCCGCAGGCGAACTTCGCCCGGATGAACCGCTCGGCGGAGCGCATGGCGATCCCGAAGTTCGACGAGGAGGTCGCGCTCAAGGGGCTCTTGAAGCTCGTCGAGATCGAGAAGGACTGGGTGCCGGCCGGAAAGGGCACCTCGCTCTACATCCGCCCGACGATCATCGCGACGGACCCGTTCCTGGGCGTGCACGCGTCGCACACCTACAGGTTCTTCATCATCGTGTCGCCGTCCGGGGCGTATTATACGAGCGGGCTCGCGCCGGTGAACATCTACGTCGAGGACAACTACGTGCGCGCGGTGCGCGGCGGCGTGGGCTTTGCGAAGGCCGCGGGCAACTACGCGGCGTCGCTGCGCGCGGCGGAGATCGCGGCGGAGAAGGGCTACACGCAGGTATTGTGGCTCGACGGCGTCGAGCAGAAGTATGTCGAGGAAGTCGGCGCGATGAACATGATGTTCGTCATCGACGGCAAGGTCGTGACGCCGATGCTGAACGGCTCGATCCTCCCCGGCATCACGCGCGACTCGATCCTGACGCTTTCGAGGCACCTCGGCTACGAGGCCGAGGAGAGGCGGCTCTCGATCGAGGAGGTTTTCGCCGCCGCGCGCGCGGGCAAGCTCGACGAGGCGTTCGGAACCGGCACCGCCGCGGTCGTGTCGCCGGTCGGCAAGCTCTGCTGGAAGGGCGAGTGCGTCGGGATCAGCGGCGGCAAGATCGGCCCGATCACGCGGAAGCTCTACGACACGCTGACCGGCATGCAGTACGGCGACCTCCCGGACGAGTTCGGCTGGATCGTGCGCATTGACTGAATTTTAAGGGCTGCTTTCCGGCCGCGTGACGTGACAGGCGCCATGCGGCCGTACCTGTGCATGGGAGGGTGCAAATTGATCGACCACCGCATTCCCGAAGGGGTTCCGCCGATGCCCGTTAGGCGCTACATCCGCCGCGCGTGGCCGTTGCTTTCCGAGCGCGCGCTCGCGGAGGCGTTTCGGCGGCGGGACGTGAAGCTGAACGGCGCGCGATGCGCGGCCGGCGAACTCGCGCGCGGCGGCGACCGGCTGCAGGTGTACGTCGCGGCAGAATTCCCGCTCGACGCGCTGTTCGACGACGGGAAGCTGCTCGCGTGCGCAAAGCCCGCCGGCCTGCCGGTCGACCTCGACCGCGACGGCGTCGGCGCGGACACGCTGCTCATGCGGCTGCGCGCGCGCAATCCGGGCGCCGAGCTTTTGCACAGGCTCGACGCGCAGACCGGCGGCGTTTTGCTCGCGGCGCTGAACGCGGACGTGCTCGAGCGCGGGCTGCTCGCGTTCAAGGAGCACGCGCTCCGAAAGACCTACCGCGCCGTCGCGCTCGGCGGGTTCGAGCGCGCGGAGGGCGAGCTTCGGGACTACCTCGTCAAGGACGCGAGCAGCGCGACCGTGCGCGTTTTGCAGCGCCCGGAGCCCGGCGCGAAGCCGATCGTCACGCGCTACCGCGTGCTCTCGGACCTCGGCGGCGGGCGCACCCTCGTCGAGCTCGAGCCGGTCACCGGCCGCACGCACCAGCTCCGCGCGCACATGGCCTTCTTCGGCCACCCGCTGCTCGGCGACGACAAGTACGGCGACCGCGGCGCGAAGGCGCGCGGGTTATGCCTCTGGTGCCGCGAGATCGAAGTCCTCGAGGGGCCGCTCTCGGAATACGCGGGCCGGAAATTCACGGCGCCGGAGCCGGATTGGAGGGGAGAAGTTGGACGTTCGCCTGATCGCCTTTGACATAGACGACACGCTGCTCGGGTCGGACGGCATGTTTCCCGAGATCAACGTCCGGGCGCTCCGCGCGTGCGCGGCGCGCGGCATACGGCTCGCGCTCAACAGCGGCCGCAGCTTCGAGATGCTGCGCGAGTTCGCCGTGCAATTGGGCGTAAATCCATCCATCCTGTCCGTCAACGGCGCGCGCGTCGACGAGGGGCCGGACGGTCCGACGCTCCTCGAGCGCACCTACGACGACTTTCACACGCATGCCGTCCACGAGGCGATGCGCGACTCGGGGCTCTACTACACCGTCTACACGCGCGGCCATACCTACATGGGAAACAGCGCCGAGCGGCTGCGCTACAGCCGCTTTTCGCATCACTTCGCGCACACGGCCCGCAGCGGCGATTACGCCTACGAGATGGTCGACGACGAAGCGCGGCTCGTCTCCGAGGGCTCAAGAACCCCTACAAGTTCGTCGCGCTCGGCGAGAGCCGCTTTCCATGTCGATCTCGAGCTCGCGCGACGACAACGTCGAGGTCATGATGCCGGGCGTCGACAAGGGTTCGGCGCTGAAGTTCCTGGCCGACCGGCTGGGCATCCCGCGCTCGAAGGTCATGGCGTTCGGCGACAACACGAACGACCTCCCGATGCTTAACTTCGCGGGCGTGTCCGTCGCGATGGAGAACGGCGAACCGGAGGTCCGAAGCGCCGCGAAGTGGATCGCCCCGCATCACGCCATGGGCGGCGTCGGGAAACTGCTGTACGAGAGGGTGCTTACGTGATCCATATCGTGCTGGTCGAGCCGGAAATCCCGCAGAACACCGGCAACATCGCGCGCACCTGCGCCGCGACCGGGGCGAAGCTGCACCTGATCCGGCCGCTCGGCTTCGAGATTTCGGACCGGTACCTAAAGCGCGCCGGGCTCGACTACTGGCACATGATGTCCTACGAGGTGCACGACGGCTGGGACGCGTTTTTGGCGAAATACCCGGATGCCTCGATGCGCTTCGCGACGACGAAGGCGCCGCGGGACTACTGTCAGGCGCACTACGGCCCGGACGACTTCCTCGTGTTCGGCCGCGAGACGCGCGGGCTGCCGGAGACGCTGCTAAAGCCGAACTACGACCGGTGCGTGCGCATTCCGATGCGCCCCGACGCGCGCTCGTTGAACCTTTCGAACGCCGTCGCCGTCTTACTGTACGAGGCGCTTAGGCAGCAGGGCTTTCCGGGGCTCTCCGGCGAGGGTCGGCTGACCGGCCGCGATGAAATCGGCGGGTGGCGCGACTACGTGTGACTTGCAAAAGCTCGGCGCGTGTGGTATAATCGGTCGACCGGGAGGGAAGCGACGATGGCGAAGTTCGTGACGAAAAAGGAGGCGGAGGGCCGCAAGCTCCGGCTGCGGATATTCGCCGGCATGTTCGATTTTCTGGGGACGGTCGGGAGCATACTCCTGATCTTCGCCTGCGTGCTC
>MWAC01000317.1 GCA_002068815.1 Firmicutes bacterium ADurb.Bin467
CTTCAATATGTCGCTCTGCGTGTGCTCCCCGAACGGCCCGTCGAGTTCGCCCGCCTTTTTCCCGTCGCGCATGATGAGTATGCGGTTCGAGCAGCGGATGACCTCCTCGAGCTCGCTCGAGATGAACACGACGCTGACGCCGTTTGCGCACATCTCCAGCGTCAGCCGCTGTATCTCGGCCTTCGCGCCGACGTCGATGCCGCGCGTCGGCTCGTCGAGAATGAGAACCTCCGGGTCGGTCGCCATCCAGCGCGCGAGGATCACCTTCTGCTGGTTGCCGCCGGAGAGCTCGCCGACCTTCTTCTCGGCGTCCGGCGTCGCGATGCCGAGCATCTTGATGTACTTCTCCGCGAGCTCCTGCTGCTCCTGCCGGGGGATGGGCTTCAACATGCCCCTGCGCGACTGGAGCGCGAGCATGATGTTCTCGCGGACGGTCAGGTCGCCGATGATGCCGTCGCGCTTGCGGTCCTCGGGGCAGAAGGCCATGTTCTTCCCGATCGCGTCCGAGGGCGACTTGACGACCGTCGGCTTGCCCTTGAGCGTCATCTGCCCGTGCGTGGGCTTGACGACGCCGAACAGAAGCTGCGCGGTCTCGGTGCGGCCGGAACCCAGCAGGCCCGCGAAGCCGATCATCTCGCCCTTTTTGACCGTGAGCGAGATCTCGTCGATGGCGCCCGGCGCGCCGAGCCTGTCGGCCGCGAGCATCACGTCCGCGCCCTCGGCAACCGTCGGCGGCTTCAGGTCGAATATCTTGATCATGTCCTTGCCGATCATCGCGGTCACGAGCTCGAGCTTCGTGATCTCGTCGGCCGCGTACTCGCCGACGAGGTTTCCGTTCCGGAGCACCGTGATCCGGTCGGAGATCTCGAACACCTGATCGAGGAAGTGCGTGATGAAGATGATGCCCATGCCGGCCCTCTTGAGCTCCCGCACGACGCCGAACAGCCGCTCGACCTCGTTTTCGTCGAGCGACGAGGTCGGCTCGTCCAGGATCAGCACGTCCGCCTTGATATCGACCGCGCGCGCGATCGAGACGATCTGCTGGATGGCGGTCGAGTAGTGCTGAAGCGGGCGCGTGACGTCGATATGCACGTCAAACCGCTCCAGAATTTCGCTGGCGCGGCGGTTGATCTCCTTCCAAAAGACCCTCCCGGCACGCATCGGCTGGCGGCCGATGAAGATGTTCTCCGAGACCGAGAGGTTCTGGCAGAGGTTGATCTCCTGGAACACCGTCGAGATGCCCAGTTCGATCGCCTCCTGGGGCGAGGACGGGTTGATCTCTTTGCCCTTGTACACGATGGTCCCGGCGTCCTTGTGGTTGACGCCGGTCAGGCACTTGATGAGGGTGGACTTTCCCGCCCCGTTTTCGCCCAGCAGCGCGTGGACCTCCCCCTTGGCCAGCGAGAAATCCACCTTGTTGAGCGCCTTTACGCCCGGGAACGCGATCTCGATTCCCTTCATCGAAAGAATAATATCCCGCACGGCTTGACCATCCCCCATCTGTCGAGATAGGGGCTGTCGAAACGACAGCCCCTTCTGCGCGGCGGCCCGGAATTTCCGACCCGCCGCGCGGAGCCCTTTCGCGGCAGTCCGAGAATTAGTAGAGGCGCTCGGCTAAGTGGTCGGCGGCCTTCAGGGTGACGTTGCCGGCGTCGTCGTAGGCGATGCCGCCGTTCGTGTCGTAGACGTACTCGACCGGGTGCACGGTCTTCTCGAAGGTCTGGCCGGCCTCGAGGCCCGTGATGACCTCGACCACGCGGTCGCCCATGAGCGGGGTGCACTCCACGGTGCAGTTCATGTCGCCGGCGACGATCGCTTCAAACGCGGCCTTGACGGCGTCGCAGCCCACGATGATGATGTCCTTGCCAGGCACGAGGCCCGCGGCCTTGATGGCCTCGATCGCGCCCAGCGCCATGTCGTCGTTCTCCGCCCAGAGCACGTCGATGTTCTCGGCGCCGACGGCCTTCAGCGCGGCCTCCATGACGGCCTGGCCTTCGGCGCGGGTGAAGTTGCCGGTCTGGTCGAAGATGATCTTCATGCTCGGGTTCGCGGCGACGACGGAGTCGAAGCCCTTCGTGCGGCCGACCTGCGCGTCCGCGCCCGTGGTGCCCTGCAGGCGGACGATGTTGATGTCGCCCTCATGGCCGACGGAGGCCATGTAGTTCAGAATCCAGCGGCCCGCGCGGGCGCCTTCCTCCGGGAAGTCTCCGCCGAAGTACGTGGTGTACCAGCTGTCGTCCGGGAAGTTGGTCTCCGGGAAGCGGTCGATCAGAACCAGCGGGATGCCCTCGTCGACGACTTCCTGCAGGACCTCGTCCCAGCCGGTGGTGACCACGGCCGTGAACACGATGTAATCGACGCCCTGCGTGATGAAGTTGCGGACGGCCTTGACCTGGTTCTCCTGCTTCTGCTGCGCGTCGTCGTAGATCAGCTCCCAGCCGGCTTCCTTGATGGCGGAGCAGACGTCGTCGGTGTTGGCGGTGCGCCAGTCGGATTCCTGGCCGACCTGGGTGAAGCCCACGGTCAGCGCGAGCGCGCTCGACGCTGTGCAAAGCAGCGCAAACGCAAGTACCAGAGCGAACAGTTTCTTCATGAAGATAACCCCCCGTTTCAAGTTTTGAGCGAACCTCGCCCGATGTATAAAGTATATTGAGAAACGGGGAAAAAAGAAATAAACAATCATACGAACATGGTGCGGGATTTTTGCGTGTTTTTGCGCGGCCGATCGCGCCGCGGGCCAAAAGTTTGATGGATTCGGGAAAAAGGTTGGAAATTTTATGCCGCGGCGCGGCGGTGTTTTTTCGGCGGCGCGGCGTCGATTTTTCGGGTATCGGAACGGCTACATGCGCTCCGAGGACTCCTTGCGGTAATCCCTCGGGGTGAGCCCGGTGTGCTTTTTGAACAGGTAGCTGAAGTAGTGGGGGTCGTTGTAGCCGACGGCGTAGGCGATATCGCTCGAGCGGAGCTTCGTCGTCCGGAGCAGCTCCTTCGCCCTGGACATGCGCAGGTTCGTCAGGTACTCTGTGAACGTCACGCCGACCTCCTGCGAGAAGATCGTGCAGAAGTGGCTGTTCGACATGCAGACGTGGCTCGCGACGTCGTTGAGCGTGACGCCGGAGTTCTGGTACTCGCGGGCGAGGTACGCGCGCGCCTTGTTGATCGTGCCGTTGTAGCGCGTCGAGGACTGCTGCTCGCGGAACGCGATCGCCTTTTCAAGCACCTCCTTCGCGACCGGGATGACCTCCTGCGGGTCGTGCATCGTCGAAAACAGGCTCTGCTCCCACATCTCTTCGTCGATCACCTCGCGCGGCTCGCCGCCGGACTCCTTGATGATGCGGCTCGCGGCCATCAGGATTTCGACGTAGAGGAAGTTGACCATCATCACCGAGTGGATTGCGGCGCTCCCCATCGAGTGAATGTACTCGTTCAAAATCTTTTCGACGTCCTCGCGGTTTGCGTACTGGAGGCGCTCCGAGAGCGGCAAAACGTCTAAGTTGATCAGCGCGTCCATCGGCTGCATGCCGACGTCGCGCGCGCCCATGATGCGGCGCTTCTCTTTGTCGGGCGACTCGTCCATCGCGCGGCGCACCATCTGCGCGGACTGGTAGGAGCGCGGGAGCTCGGAGAAATCGCCGACCGCCTCGCCGATGCACATCTGCGCGGTCGTGCCGCTCGCGCGCTCGATCTCGTAGAGCGCCGCCTGCGAGAATCCGTAGGCGCGCTCCTCGAGGTCGTCGTCGGAGTCGCCCATGACGATCAGGGCGAACCCGCCCGGCGCCTCGCAGGCGTGCACCGCGTCGCCGGAGCCGTCGGCGAGTCGGTAGAGTATGCTCTGCGCGAGCGCGCGCCCCTCCTCGCCGCCGCGCGCCCGGGCGAGGATCACGAGGTACCGCTTCGCGAGCAGCGAGAAGTTGAGCCCCCGCGCGCGCTCGAGCATGCGCGTCGCCGCCTCCGCGCTCTTCGCGCCGTTCAGCGCCTCGACGAGCAATTTTTCCTTCAGGAAGCCGCTGTTCGACGCGAACTGGCGCTTGATGCGCAGCAAATCGGCCTGCTGGCGGCGCTCCTCGCGTATGCGCGCGCCGATGCGCTCGAGCACCTCGAGCAGTTCCTGCGCGCTGACGGGCTTCAACAGATATTCCTTGACGCCCAGCGAGATCGCCTGCTGCGCGTAGGAGAAGTCGTCGTAGCCGCTCAAAATCACGATCTGCACCCAGGGCATCGTGTGCGAGACGGCCTCGCAGAGCTGCATGCCGTCCATGAAGGGCATCCGTATGTCGGTGATCAAAATGTCCGGCTTCACGTCCTGCATCATCTGCAGCGCGATCTCGCCGTCGGGGGCCTCGCCGGCGAGCGAGAAATCGCTGCCCTCCCACGGGAAGTTGTTGCGGATGCCCTCGCGGATGACGATTTCGTCGTCGACGAGAAAGACCTTATACATCGCCAGCCTGCCTCCTCACAGGAACGGTGAATTCCACGCGCGTGCCGTCCGGCCCGCTGTGTATGTTGAGCCCCCGGGAGAGCCCGTAGTAGAGCCGTATGCGCCGGTCGACGTTCGAGAGCCCGTAGCCGACCGCCTCGCTGTCGTCCGCGCCGAGCCCGGCGATCACCTGCAAAAGCCGCTCCTCCGGCATGCCGGGGCCGTTGTCCTCGACGGCGAAGTGGAGCCGGTCGCCCTTGAGCCGCGCGGTGATCACGACCTTGCCGCCGCGCCGCCGGTACTTGATGCCGTGGTAGATCGCGTTCTCGACGAGCGGCTGCAAAAGGAGCTTCAGAATCTGCCCCTCGAGCGCCTCCTCGGCGACGTCGATCTCGTAGTCGAGTATGTCCCGATAGCGGATCTTCTGGATCGTCAGGTAGCCGCGCAGGTGCTTCAATTCCTCCGAGACCGGAATCCAGTCCCGCCCCTGCGACAGCGATATCCGGAAGAAGTCCGACAGCGCGCGCGTGATGTGGATGACCTCGTCGGTGCTTCCGGCCTCGGCGAGCCACACGATCGCATCGAGCGTGTTGTAGAGGAAGTGCGGCGCGATCTGGGTTTGCAGCGTGCGGAGCTCCGCCTTTTTCAGGTTTTCCTGCTCGAGCCGGTTCTGCTCGATCAGGGTCTCCAACTTGTCGGCCATGACGTTGAAGCTCTCGGTCAGGTTCGAGAGCTCCTCGACCGACGTCGCCGGGACCCGCGCGCGCAGATCGCCCGCCGCGAGGATCGCCGCGAAGTGCTCCAATTGCATGATCGGCTGCTGCACCGAGCGCGAGAGGCCCTTCTGCGCGAGCATCGAGAACCAGAGCGCCAGCAGCAGCAGCGCGAACTCGAGCAGCAGCGATATGACGATCGCGCGGGTCAGCATGACGCTCGCCTGGCTCGCGGCTCGGATCTCCGTCGCGATGTACCTCTCGAGCATCTCCCCGACCAGAGAGGCGACGGCGCGCACCTCCACGAGCTCCGCCTCGCTCTCGACGATCGGCTTCTTCGTCGCCATGTTCACGCCGATCTTGTCGATGTAGTCCCGGAGCGTGTTCATCGTGCGGCGCGCGACGAGCAGTTCCAGCCGGTTCTGGCTGAGCACGGAGTCCATCAGCTTGTCGAGCGTCTGGTTCGCCTCGTCGATCATGCGGTAGAAGTTGCCGTCCTCAAACCGCTTGCGCCCGGCGACCGCCGACCAGACCTCGTCGGGAATCTCCTTGGCGATCTTGGGCTTCAGGTTCGCGACCTGGCCCATATGCGTGATGATCGCGCTGTAGCGGACCGAGATGTTGACCATGATCACGATGCTGATGACCGCCGGGATCACGAGCACCGCCAGGATCACGCGAAACGAGACCTTGAGCCGGCTCGCGATCGACTCGCCCATGTGCAGGCGGTTCAGAAGCCAGTGCATCTCAGTACCCATCAAGGGCGTGCACTCGACGACGCAGTTGATCTTTCCCTCCTTGAGCAGGTCGATCGCGCCCTGCTCGCCGTCGACGGTGATGATGATGATGTCCTTCCCCGGCTCGAAGCCCGCGGCCTCGATCGCCTCGATCGCGCCGAAGGTCATGGCGTCGTTGTGGGAGTAGAGCACGTCGATGCGCCCGTGCGCGGCCAGCAGGTGCTCCATGCACTCCTTGCCCTTCGAGCGCAGGAAGTCGCCGGAGATGCTCTCGATGATCTGGAAGCGGCCGTCGCCGCGCAAGGTCGCCCGGAAGCCCTGCGCGCGCTGGCGCATCGGCGAGGACTCGATCGTCCCCGAGAGCTCGACGATCTTCACGTTCTCGAGCCCCTCGAGGTCCGCCTTCTTCTTCAGAAAGACCGCGGCGCTCTGGCCCTCGACGAAGAAGTTCGAGCCGACGTAGCCGACGTAGAGAGACGGGTCCTCGGTGTTGATCAGCCGGTCGGTCAGGATCACCGGGATACCGGCCTCCTTCGCCTCGCGAAGCACGTTGTCCCAGCCGTCCTCGATGATCGGCGAGAACGCGATGACGTCGACCTGATAGGCGATGAACGAGCGGATCGCCTTGATCTGGTTCTCCTGCTTCTGCTCGGCGTTCTCGAACATCAGCTGGACGCCCGCGCGGTCGGCCGCCGCCTTGATGTCGGCGGAGTTGCCGATGCGCCAGCCGCTCTCCGAGCCGAGCTGCGAAAACCCGAGGATCATGGAGCTCTCCTCCGGCGGCGGCTCGCGGTCCGTGCAGCCGGCGGTCAGCAACAAAAGCGCAATGAAAAGCGGCAGCAGTTTGCGCACGGGCATCCCTCCGTATATGGTCTATCTGGACAATTGTAATTTTAACATTCTCCGCGCAAAAATGCAACAGCTAAGCGAGCAGCCGAAACGACAGCCGGACCGGGTTGTGGTCGGAGTGCGCGAAGCCCTCGTCGAGCACCTCGGCCGAGAGCACCTCGACGTTTTCGGACGCGAGGAAGCCGTCGATTGTCAAGACGAACGTCTCGCCGGGGACGTAGGCCATGTCCGCGTTCCGGCAGGAGGGCGCGCCCTGCGGGGCGATGAGCGCGATGCCGCCGGGGAGCAATTCCTCCGGAAACGGCTGCGCCCAAGGAAACTCCGCGCCGGACACGCCGAAGACCTTCGAGGAATCGCCGAGCAGGTCCTTGTTGAAGTCGCCCGCGGCGAGCGCGTAGTTGCCTCTGCCGGCCTCCGCCGCCATGTCGGAAAGCAGCATCCGAAGCTGTTCGGTCGCGATCGCGCCGTCGCTCGTGTACGCGGAGAGGTGGAGGTTGTAGAGGCACAGCTCCCTGCCGCCCGCGACCGGGATGCGCGAGACCGAATAGCAGCGGTCGAGGTCGAGGAATTTCGAGAAGCCCGTCTCGACCGGCAGGCTGCGGCGCACGGCCCCGGCGATCCGAGCGCGGGAGAGCGTCAGTATGCCCGCGCGGGACCGGCCGATCGGCTCGCTGGGCGGATAGAATAGGTAGGCGGAGTCGTAGTTGACGGCGTAGACGGACGAGCGATTTGGGAGCGCGCCCTCGAACAGAGCGCGCTGGTCGACGTGGTAGCTCCGGTCGGAGTCCCAGTCCACCTCCTGCAGAAGCGCGAAGTCCGGGTCGAGCGCCTGCAGGCGCTGCGCGACCGCGGCGGTGTTTTCGAGCACCGCGCCCTTCGAGAGCGCCCGCGCGTGCGCGCCGCCGTCCATGAAGAAGCTGTAGTCGTCCGAGTACGCG
>MWAC01000318.1 GCA_002068815.1 Firmicutes bacterium ADurb.Bin467
GACGTGCTCTTGAGCGCCGACGTGCTCCTCGACGGCGAGGTCCGAACGCTTTCGCTCGAAGAGATGCAAATGGGCTACCGGACGACGCTGCCGCTTTCGCTAAACTGCCCGGTGCTCTCGGTCCGCTTCCGGCTGACGCGCGGCGACCCGGCGGCGATACTCGACCGCATGAACTGCCTGAACCTGCGCAGGCGCGAGCGGCAGCCGCTCAACTACCCGAGCGCGGGCTCGGTGTTCAAGCGCCCGGAGGGGCACTTCGCCGGCGCGCTGATCGAGGAGGCCGGGCTCAAGGGGCTGACGAACGGCGGCGCGCAGGTCAGCGAGAAGCACGCGGGGTTCATCATCAACCTCGGCGGCGCGACCGCGAAAGAGGTATTGGAGCTGATGGAGGAAGTGCGCAGCCGCGTGTTCGCGCGCTCGGGCGTGATGCTCGAGCCCGAAGTGCGCATCGTGGGGGAAGACTGATGTCGTACGCATCCGACGCGCGCAGGGAGCTGGCCGCCGAGGCGCCCGGCGAACCCTGCTGCGCCCGCGCGGAGCTCGCCGCGGCGCTTCTGTTCTCCGGCGGCATATCGTTTCAAGGGGTCGGGCGGTATTCGCTTCAGATTCTGTCGCCCGACGCGTTCGTCGTCCGGCACTATTTCCTGCTCGTAAAGCGGCTGTTCGGGGTCTCCTGCCAGATACGCACGCTGCGCACGACGCAGCTCAAGGGGCTGACGCGCTATCAGCTCGTGATCCCGCAGGAGCACGCGGCGGACGTGCTCGCCCAGTGCGACCTGCTCGACAGAGAGGCGCTGTTCGGCATCCGCGCGACGCCCTCGGAGGACGCGCTCAACTACGCCTGCTGCAAGCGCGCGTTTTTGCGAGGCGCGTTTCTGCTCGTCGGCGCGGTCAGCAATCCGGAGAAGGGCTACCACCTGGAATTCGCCGCGCCGAATGCGCCGCTCGCCGAAATTGTTATCAAATCGCTGAATTATTTTGAAATATCCGCAAAAAAGGCGTGCAGAAAGGCGAAGTTTGTGGTATACTTGAAGGGTGGAGAGCAGATCGCGGACGCCTTGGCGCTGCTGGGCGCGAAGAACGCGATGATGGCGCTTGAGAACGTGCGCGTCAAAAAAGACGTCGGCAACCGCATCAACCGCCAGATCAACTGCGACGAGCGCAACATGCAGCGCCAGCTCGAAAACGCCGAGGCGCAGATCGAGGACATCCTGCTGATCGAGCGGGAGATGGGACTTGGCAAGCTGCCGCGGTCGCTCCGGGAGATCGCGCGCGTGCGCGAGGAGCACCCGGACAGCCCGCTCTCGGCGCTCGGCGAGTTCCTCGACCCGCCTCTGGGAAAATCCGGCGTCAACTCGAGGCTGCGCCGGCTCCGGAGCATCGCCGAAAAGCTCCGCTCGGGAGAGGACCTCGATGTATAATACGAATTCGAAACGGAGGACGGACGGGAATGCACACGGTTCGGTTGGAATCGCGCTACGGCGCGGCGGACGGGCTCACGCCGCCGATCGCCGCGAAAATCGCCGAGTGCGCTTCCAAATATAAGGCGCACCTCTCGATCGTGGCCGGCGGCCGCATGACGCAGATCGAGTCGCTGATCAGCGTGCTGTCGATGGACTTGCGCCGCGGGCTGCCGCTGACGATCGTCGCCGAGGGCCCGGACGCGGAGGCCGCGGCGGAGGACATGCGGAAATTGATCGAAGGATAGGCATAATCGGGCCCTCCCCAAAGCGGGGAGGGCCTTTGCGCGTCTATTGGAGGTCTCGGATGAGGTTCTCCGTCGCCATCGTCCCCATGTTCTCGGTCGCGCCGACGGTCGAGGCCGCGCAGTGCGAGCCGAGCACGACGTTGTCGAGCTCGAACCACATTTTGTCCTCCGGGGGCTCGTGCATGAACGCGTCGATGCCCGCGCCCCAGATGCGGTTCTCCTTCAAGGCCTTCAAGAGCGCGTTTTCGTCGATCAGCCCGCCGCGCGCGGTGTTGATCAAAACCGCGGTCGGCTTCATCAGAGCGATCTCGGCCTCGCCGATGAAATCGCGCGTCTCGGGCAGCAGCGGCAGGTGGAGGCTGATGAAGTCCGCCTCGCGGAAGATGCGCTCCGGCTCGGCGCGCTCGATGCCGTTCGCTCGGGCATAGTCCTCGTCCCAGCAGACGTCGTAGGCCATGACCTTCATCGAGAAGCCCTGCGCGCGCCGGGCTACGTGCTTCCCGATCGCGCCGAGGCCGAACAGCCCGAGCGTCTTGCGGCTTACGTCGATCGTCGTGACCTTGCCCCAGTCCCCCCGGCGGCACCGCCGGTCGATCGGCACCACCTTTCGCGAGAGCGCGAGCATCAGCGCCATCGCGTAGTCCGCGACGGCCTCGGAGTTCGCGCCGACGGTGCGCGAGACCTTGATGCCGCGCGCCTTTGCCGCCTCTAAGTCGATGTTGTCGACGCCGACGCCGTATTTCGCGATCGCGCGCAGCTTCGGGGCCGCCGCGATCACGTCCGCGTCGAACGGGTCTACGCCGAGGATCACGCCGACGCAATCGGGGATCGCGCCGAGGATCTGTTCCTTGGACATGATGCCGCCGGTTTCGTTGCCCACGACCTCATAGCCGGCATCTTTCAGCATTGCGAACAGCGCCGGGTTGTTCTTGCCGTACGAGCGCGGCGTCACGAGCACCTTTTCCATGTCTCTGCCCTCCCGAAATTACTGGCGCGCGAGCCGGTCGCACATTGCGAGCCGCTCGCCGGTGACGTCGATGTGGAATACCTCCGCGATCACCTGCGTCCAGCCGTGGATGAAATACGTCCAGCCGTCCTCGATGAACAGGCCGCGCTCCTCGCTCTGCGCCTCGGCCTGGTGCATGAACTCGAGCGAGCCGCGGTAGTTGAGCTCCCAGACGAGGCCGTTTTTCGGAAACCGACAGCGGTCGGTCAAAGGAGACCCCGGTCGGTCCTTGCCGAGCCCGGTCGCGTTGACGACGAACGAGCCCTCGGGAAGCCGCTCCACGATCTCGTCGTTCATGTCCGGGCGCGGGCACATGTGGTAGCTCATCGGGACGCGCAGCTCCGAGAGTATCCGCACGGCCTCGGAGAGCCTCGGCGCGGAGCGGTTCGTCAAATTGATGCGCGCGGGGACGTCGTTTTCGTGCTTCGGGAGCGCCAGATACGCGCTGATCGCGAGCGCGCTCCCGCCGGCGCCGAGCACGCAGACCTCGGCGTCTTTGTACCTCTGCCAGTGGCCCTTCGGGATGAACGCGTCCATCGCGAGGCCGCTCGAGATCGGGTCCTTCGCGTGCGCGCAGAGCTTTTCGCCGTCCTTCGAGATCGACGACAGCTCGCCGAACATCTCCGCGTACGGGTCGACGAACTCAAACATGTCCCTGCAGGCGTTGTAGAGGTCGATCTTGTGCGTCGTGACCAGCGCGCCCAGCGACATGGGGTCGTTTTTGATGAACGCGACGGCCTCGCGGTAGTCCTCTTCCGGAGCGTGGATCGCGATGTCTATGCCCTTGATGCACGCGTTCCCGAGCCCCAGCGCCTCCGCCCAAATGGGGAACAGGCGCATGATCGACGATTGCCCGGTCGTCACGCCGATGAAGTACATGGTCGGCCGGTCGGCCTTCGGCGGCAGGTGAACCATAGGTAAAACCCCTCCCTTTTTATCGTTCGCTCCGCGAAAACGCGCTTGCCGGGTTCTCGCGGGTCATTCGTTCTATGTGTCGCCCCTCGAAAACGCCGTAAACGGGTTCTCGCGGGTCATTCGCAATATGTCGGCCTCCGGGACGCCCGATTGACGAAGCATCGGCAGGAACGTCCGGAGCAGGTAGTCGAGCCCGATCTCGCCGCCGTAGCTCGAAAGCCGCGCGGCGGTCGCGTCGAGCGACAGAAGCAATCTGTCCCGATGCCCGCGCGCGAGCATGTGCAGGATCAGCCGCACCTCGTCCTCGTCGGAATGATACTTGAACCGGCCGATCGTGTCGTACTCGAGGTAGCAGCCCGCGTCGGCGATCCGCTCGTGGATCGAGAAGTCGCTCGCTTGCCGGTCGGCGTGGCAGAGGATCACGCGCTCGGGCGGGAGCCCCAGCTTCCCGCAGAGCTCGATCGCCTCGACCGCCCCAGCGCCCGCCTCGGTGTGCAGCATCAGCGGCGCGCCGGCCGCGGCCGCCGCCCGCGCGGCCGCCTTGAGGTGCGTCCGGAAGCCGCCGACCGCGCCGTCCCTCCCGATCGCGGCCTTGACCGCGCCGGCGACGACCTCCGCGCATTCCTCGGTGCCGACGGTCAGTTCTCGCAGGAACCGCTCGAAGAGCTCGTCCTCCGAGGCGGCCAGGATTTTGTCGTCCGGCGCGTAGAACATCGGCATGTGAAAGCCCGTGACCGCGACGATCGACACGCCGCTCCCCTCGCTCAATCTCCGCAGCGCGCGCGCGTCGCGGCCGGCCCCCACGGGCTGCGCGTCGACGATCGCCGAGCCTCCCGCCTCGCGGTAGGAGATCAGCTCCGCGAGCGATTTTTCCTCGTCCGAAATCTCGAGTGCCGGGTAGTTCGCGGCCGCGGGCGTCCGGCGGACGAAGATGTGCTCGTGCGGCTGCATGTGCCCCGGGTTTGCGGCGGGGCCGAGTACGGTCAGCGGCATGTCAGCCTCCTATGTCGAGCTCGACCTCGAAGCGGTTCTTGTCGCCGCGGTAGCGCGCGATCGAGTACTCGACCGGCTGCCCCTCGAAGTTGTAGCCGACCGTCCGCGAAAACTGCACGGGCGCGCCGACGGGGATGTTCAGAAGCCGCGCGTCGTCGGCGTTCGCGGCGACGGCCTCGAGCACGCGCGTCACGCGGCAGACGCGGCTCTCCGGGCGCGTCGAGAGCACCTCGTAGAGCGACTCCCGCTGGAAGTCGTGCTCGAGTAGGAACGCGCACCTGTCGAGCGGCAGAAGCGTCCGGACGGTCACGATCGGCTCGTGGTCTACGAACCGCCTGCGCGAGAGCGCGAGCATCTTCGCGTTCTCCTCGAGCTCGAACTGCTCCGCGTCCGCGGGCGTTACCTTCGCGGCCCCGAGAAACAGCACCTCGGTCGACGGCACGCCGCCCGCGCGCGCGATCTGCTCGTTGAAGCTCTCGAGCCGCTTGATGAAGTCCTGCTTGATCTTGACGGATTTGACGAACGTCCCCTTGCTCTTGACGCAGTAGAGCCAGCCCTCGTGCCGGAGCTCCGCAACCGCCTGCCGGACGGTCGTGCGGCTGACCTCGAACATCTCCGAGAGCTCCTTCTCGGTCGGGATCGCCTCGTCGACTAAGTACGCGCCGGCCTTGATCTCCTCGAGCAATATCTGCTTCAGCTGGAAATACAGCGGAATCGGCACGTTCTTGTCCAGCGTCCGGTCGTTGAGCACGCGCGTCCCTCCCTTGAGATCATAATGTCATGACATAGCTATATTTATTATACCGCGTTTCGCGCCGTTTGCAAGGGAAATTACGAAAATTTCTCCGAAAATGCGCGCGGGGGCTCCTCCGGATGCGCCTCGACGACCGTGAGGTGCGCCGGCTCGTCCGACGCGGCGCAGATCAGGCAGTTTCCGAGCTCCGCGCGCGCGAGGTACGCAGCGTGCCGGCCGAGCAAATAGATCTCGTCCTCGCCGGCGCAGAGCGTGCGGAAGCTGCCGGAGAGCCCCTCGCCGGTCAGCTTCAAATAGCTCTCGATGCCGACCCACTCGCGCACGGGCATGGGCGACCTGCGGTCCTTTTCCTCGATATCGACGCCGACCGGCAAGTCGGAAATCGCGCAGATCGCGAAGTCCCCCGCGTGCGCGAGGCTGATGCGCGGCGCTCCCGACAGAAGCTCCGGCTTGCCATTTTTGAGATACCGGTACTTCGGCGGCGGCGCGTAGTCGGGCACCAGCGCCTTTAGCGCCGCGTCGAGCGCCAGCTCCGCGCCGAGCGAGCGCCGCCGGTCCGACGCCCGCCGGTATTCCCGGATGTGCCGCGCGCGCGCGTCGGAAACCGCGCGCAGCCATCGCGCGTCGTCCGCGTCGAGCAGGCTCACGTCCACCGCGTACACAAAAATCTCTCTCATGCGCACATTATAGCCCAAATGCCCGGGCGAATCAAGGAGCCGCCCTTCCGAGCGGCCCCCGTTTTCAGTATTCGATCTCTCCCTCGAACGCGAGGTTCGTCTCGCCGGTCAGCGACACCCGTCCGCGCTCGTACCGGGCGATCAGGTCGCCGCCGGGGAGCTTGACCGCGATGTCCTCGCCCTCCCTGCACAGCCCGTTTTTGACCGCCGCGACGGTCGCCGCGCACGCGCCGGTTCCGCAGGCGAGCGTCTCGCCGTTGCTGCGCTCGTAGGTGCGCAATTTCAGCATCCGCTCGCTGACAGCGCGCGCGAACGACGCGTTGACGCGCTCCGGGAAGATGTCCGCGCCCTCGAACGCCGGGCCGAGCTTCGCGAGATCCAGCGCGTCGACGCGCTCGACGAACGTCACGCAGTGCGGGTTGCCGAGCGACAGGCACGTGATCCGGTACTCCTTCCCCGCGAACACATGCGGCCGATCGACGATCTCCGCCCCGGGCAGATTGACCGGCACGCGCGCGGGGGAAAACTCCGGGACGCCCATGTCGACGCGCGCGGAGGAGACCCTGCCGTCGCTCAGGAACAGCTCGACGCGCTTGACGTTCCCGCCCGCCTCGACGGTCACGACTTCCTTGGCGGCGATCCCCTTGTCATACAGGTACTTGCCGACGAGCATCAGGCACGCGCCCGCCATGCCGCCGGCGGAGCCGTCGCGGTTGAACATGCGCATCCTCGCGTCCGCGACGTCGGACTGCTCGATCAGCGCGATGCCGTCGCCGCCGATGCCGAAGTGCCGATCGCACAGGCTGACGCACAGCGACTCCGCGCAGGACACGCGGCCGTCGCGGTTGTCGACGACGATGTAGTCGGTGCCCGCGCACTGCATCTTCGAAAAGCGCAGCCGGCTCCGGGAGGCGCGCATGTGGTTTAAGTCGACGAGCTCGGTGTTCCGCTCGTTGTAGCGGCTCTTTAAGATGTCCGCGAGCGCGTTCGCGGTGTCGAGCGAGGTCAGGCACGCGATCGACAGCGACAGCGCGCGCCGGTGCAGCGCGATGTAGTCGTCCATCGTCTGATCGAAGACCGCGCCCGTGTAGACGATGTAGCGGATTTTGCCGCTCTCGAGCAGCTTGAACGCGTCGTCGGACTGCTTGATGCCCGGGATTTCGACGACGTCGATGCCGAGCTGCCGGATCGCGCGCGCGGTCGTCTCGGTCGCGTACATGGCCGCTCCAAGGTCGAAGAACTTCTTCGCGAGCGCCATCAGCCCGTAGTGGTCTCGGTCGTCGAGGGATAACAGGACCCCCATCTTCCCCGCCGACGGCACGCGTATGCCCGCGGCGGTCAGGCCCTTGAACAGCGCCTCGTTCATGTTCTTGCCGACGCCGAGCACCTCGCCGGTCGACTTCATCTCGGGGCCCAAATAGCTGTTGACGTCCGCGAGCTTCTCGAACGAGAACACCGGCACCTTGACCGCGAAATACGGCGGCGTGCGCACGAGCCCGGTGCCGCAGCCGAGGTCCTTCAATTTCGCGCCGAGCATCACGCGGGAGGCCAGGTCGACCATCGGAACGCCCGTCACCTTGCTGATGTACGGAACCGTCCGCGACGCGCGCGGGTTGACCTCGATCACGTAGAGCCGGCCCTCGTAGATCAGATACTGAATGTTTACGAGCCCCTTCGTGCCGAGCGCGAGCGCGAGCCTCTCCGAGCAGTCGATCAGCTCCTTCTTCATGCCGTCGGTCAGGTTGTACGGCGGGTACACGGCGATGGAGTCGCCCGAGTGCACGCCCGCGCGCTCGATGTGCTCCATGATGCCGGGGATCAACACGTCCTCGCCGTCCGAGATCACGTCGACCTCGAGCTCGATGCCGGGCATGTACTTGTCGACGAGCACGGGGTTCTCGATGCCGGTTAAGAGGATCGTCCGCATGTAGGCGCGGACCTCCTTGTCGGCGTACGCGATCGTCATGTTCTGGCCGCCGATGACGTAGCTCGGGCGCACGAGCACCGGGTAGCCGAGCTTGTTTGCGGCAAGGACGGCCTCTTCCTCGGTCAATACGCCCATGCCCGCCGGGCGGCGGATGCCGAGCGATTCGAGCATCTTGTCGAACCGGTCGCGGTCCTCGGCCAGGTCGATGCCCTCGGCGGAGGTGCCGAGGATGCGTATGCCGTGCCGGTCGAGCGCCTTCGCGAGCTTGACCGCCGTCTGCCCGCCGAACGCGACGACGACGCCGACCGGGTTCTCCGCGGCGACGACGCTCAGCACGTCCTCCTCGGTCAGCGGCTCGAAGTAGAGCCGGTCGGCCGTGTCGTAGTCGGTCGAGACGGTCTCGGGGTTGTTGTTGACGATGGCGACCTCGTAGCCCATCTCGCGCAGCGCGCGCACGCAGTGCACGGACGAGTAGTCGAACTCGATGCCCTGGCCTATGCGGATCGGCCCGGAGCCGAGCACGACGATCGTCGGCCGGCCGCTGCGCGGGAACCGGCGGGAGTCGCAGGCCTTATCCGTCGTCGCGTAGAAGTAGGGCGTCTCGGCGTCGAACTCCGCCGCGCAGGTGTCGACCATCTTATAGCTGAACAGGAACGCGCCGGGGGCGTCGACGCCGAGCCGCTTCAAGGCTTTGTCGGTGTAGCCGAGGCGCTTGCCCTCAGCGTAGCTCGGGTTCTTCTCGAAGTCCGCGAGCTTCCGGAGCCTGCCTAAGAAAAACCGGTCGATGCGCGTGATTTCGAAGATTTCGTCGAAGGACACGCCGGCCGCGATCGCCTCGAACACGGTGAACAGCCTGCGGTCGTCCATCGCCGCGAGGCGCTTTCTGATGTCGCCGTCCTGTTTGAGGTTCAGCGTATCCATGCCGATCTCCGAGCCGCGCACGGCCTTCATCAGCGCCGCCTCGAACGTCGGCGCGATCGCCATGACCTCGCCGGTCGCCTTCATCTGCGTGCCGAGCCTCCGGCTGGCGCCGGCGAACTTGTCGAACGGCCAGCGCGGCAGCTTCACGACGACGTAGTCGATCGCGGGCTCGAAGCACGCGCAGGCCTTGCCGGTCACGTCGTTCTTGATCTCGTCGAGCCGATAGCCGAGCGCGATCTTCGCCGCGACCTTCGCGATCGGGAAGCCGGTCGCCTTCGACGCGAGCGCGGACGAGCGCGACACGCGCGGGTTGACCTCGATGACCGCGTACTCGAAGCTGTCCGGGTTCAGCGCGAACTGGCAGTTGCAGCCGCCGACGACGCCGAGCGCCGAGACGATGTCGATCGCGGCGGTGCGCAGGATGTTGTACTCGCGGTTCGCGAGCGTCAAGGCGGGCGCGACGACGATCGAGTCGCCGGTGTGCACGCCGACCGGGTCGACGTTCTCCATCGAGCAGATCGCGATCGCGTTGCCGACGCCGTCGCGCATGACCTCGAACTCGATCTCCTTCCAGCCGTAGATGTATTTCTCGATCAGCGCCTGGTGGATCGGCGACGCCTCGAGGCCGATCGCGGCGACCGCCGATAGCTCGTCCGCGCTGTACGCGACGCCGCCGCCCGCGCCGCCCAGCGTGAACGCCGGGCGCACGATGACCGGATAGCCGATCTTTTCGGCGATTTCGAGCGCGTGTTCGACGTCGGTCGCCGTCGCGGACGGGATCAGCGGCTGGCCGATCGCCTCCATCGTCTCCTTGAACAGCTCCCGGTCCTCGGCGCGGTCGATCGCCTCCGCGGGGGTTCCGAGTATGTGGACGCCCATCCGGTCGAGGAAGCCCTCCTTCGCAAGCTGCGAGGAGACCGTCAGCCCCGTCTGCCCGCCGAAGCCCGCGAGCAGCCCGTCCGGGCGCTCCTTCTCGATGATGCGGCGGATCGTCTCCAAGGTCAGAGGTTCGAGGTAGATTTCGTCGGCATTGGCCCTGTCCGTCATGATGGTCGCGGGGTTCGAATTCACGAGCACGACCTCGAGCCCGGCGGCCTTCAACACGCGGCAGGCCTGCGTGCCCGAGTAGTCGAACTCCGCCGCCTGCCCGATGACGATGGGTCCGGAGCCGATCATCATGACCTTTTTGATTCCCTCAAGCATCGGCATGCGGCTTCCCTCCCATCATCGCGACAAAGCGGTCGAACAGAAACGCGGTGTCCTCCGGCCCCGAGCACGCCTCGGGGTGGAACTGCACGGAGAACGCGTCGAGCGAGGGATAGTCGATGCCCTCGCAGGTTCCGTCGTTCGCGTTGACATACCGGAGCACGCCGGGCACGCTGTCCACCTCGACCGCGTAGCCGTGGTTCTGCGAGGTGATGTACGTGCGCGCGCCGCCGACGTCCCTGACCGGCTGGTTGCCGCCGCGGTGGCCGTACTTGAGCTTTTTCGTGCGCCCGCCCTGCGAAAGCGCCATCAACTGGTGGCCGAGGCAGATCCCAAAAACCGGGAGCTTGCCCATGAGCTTTCGGACCTGCTCGATCTCGAACGGGTTGTCCAGCGGGTCGCCGGGGCCGTTTCCGAGCATGAGGCCGTCGAACCCTCCCGCGAGGATTTCCTCCGCAGGAGTATCGTTGGGGAACAGATTGACCGTGCACCCGCGCCGGTTCAGCGCCCGGAGGATGCCGCGCTTCGCGCCGTAGTCGATCAGCGCGACGCGGAACCGCTCGTCCTCCGCCGGGAAGGCCCTCCGCCCCCCCCCGCTCGCGGCCGCGACCGCGTTGTCGATCCGCCACGCCGCGATTTCCGCGAGGTTCCCGGGGATTTCATCGCAGAGCATCGCGTTCGCGACGCCCTTCTCACGCAAAAGCCGCGTGATCTCGCGCGTGTCCACGCCGTATATGCCCGGCACGCCGCGCTCCCTCAGAAACGCGTCGACCGTGCCCTCCGAGCGGAAGTTCGAGGGCAGTTCGCACCACTCGCGCACGACGTAGCCGCGCGCGAGGCACCTGCCCTCGAAGTCGTCCGGGATCACGCCGTAGTTGCCGATCATCGGAAACGTCTGCAATATGATCTGCCCGCAGTAGCTCGGGTCGGTCAGGGTCTCGAGATAGCCGACCATGTTCGTCGTGAACACGAGCTCGCCGATCGCCGACGCGTCCGCGCCGAACGCGAACCCCTCGAACGCCTCGCCGGAGCTCAAAACGAGATAGCGCCGCTTCACCCGGCGATCACCTCTTTCAGGACGGATACGGCGGCCTTGAGTTCGTCCCAGCCGATGTTCAAGGCCGGGAGCAGCCGGAGCTTCTTCTTCGCCGTCAGCACGAGCACGCCGCGCTTGAGGCAATCGTTTGCGATCTCGACCGCGGGCCTCTCGACCTCGACGCCGAGCATCAGCCCGAGGCCGGAGACGGACAATACGCCCTTTGCGCCGGTCAGCTCGCCCACGATGTAAGCGGACTTTTCGCGGACTTCTTCGAGCAGCTTTTCGTCGATCCGGTTCAGGACGCTCAAAGCTCCGGCGCAGCTCACGGGGTTTCCGCCGAAGGTCGAGCCGTGGTCGCCGGCTTGAAGCACGTCCTTCGTCCGGTCGTTGAACAGCGTCGCGCCGATCGGCAGCCCGCCGCCGAGTCCCTTCGCGGTCGAGACGATGTCGGGAGAAAGCCCCGCGGTCATGTACGCGTAGAGCATCCCCGAGCGGCCGTTTCCGGTCTGCACCTCGTCGACCAACAGGAGCATGTCCTTTTCGCGGCAGAGCGCCTCGACGCCCTGCAAAAACTCCGGCTTCAGCGCGCGCACGCCGCCCTCGCCCTGCACGATCTCGAGCATCACCGCGCAGCAGTTGCCCGCGTCCGCGAGCGCCTTTATGCTATTGAGGTCGTCCGGCCCGGCGAACGCGAATCCCGCGGGGAACGGCCCGAAGTGCCGGTGGAACACGTCCTGCCCGGTCGCGGCGAGCGTCGCGATCGTGCGGCCGTGGAAGCTGTCCTTGAGCGTGATGATCGTGTCCCTCCCGGTCGCCTCGCCGAACTTGCGCGCGGCCTTGAGCATGCACTCGTTCGCCTCCGCGCCGGAGTTCGAAAAGAACACCTTTCGCATGCCGGTCCGCAGGCAGAGCTGCTCGGCGAGCTTCGCGCAAGGCTCGGCGTAATAGAGGTTGCAGGTGTGCTGGAGCGTCCTGACCTGATGGATGACCGCCTCGGCCCACTTGTCGTCCGCGACGCCGAACGCGTTGACGGCGATGCCGCTGCCGAGGTCCAGGTACTCCTTGCCGTCCTCGTCCCAGAGCCTCGCGCCGCATCCGCGCGCGAACGTCGCCGGGAATCGCTTGTAGGTATTCGCCACATAGGTTTCGCACAGTTCCATGATCGTCATATTTTCACCCCTCAAACATTGTCCCGATGCCCTCGTCGGTCAGAAGCTCGATCAACACCGAGTGCGGCACCCGGCCGTCGATGATGAACACCTTTTTGACGCCGCGGCGGATCGCCTCCATGCAGCACTCGGCCTTCGGGATCATGCCGCCCGCGATGACGCCGGACTCGATCAATTGCGGCACCTCGGTCATGTCGATGTGCACGATCAAGGACGACGGGTCGTTCCGGTCGCGGAGTATCCCCGCGATGTCGGTCATGCTGACGAGGCAGACCGCGCCCAATTCGCCCGCGATGCGCGCGGCGGCGGTGTCGGCGTTGATGTTGTAGGTGTTGCCATCCATGTCGCAGCCGACGGTCGACACGACGGGGATGTAGCCCTTTTCGAGCACGTCCAAAATCGGCTCGACGTTCGTGCGCACGATCTCGCCGACGAAGCCGAGCTCCTCGCGAAGCGGCCGCGCCTCGATCATCCTGCCGTCCATGCCGCACAGCCCGATCGCCTTGCCGCCGATCGACGACAGCAGGTTTACGAGCCCCTTGTTGATCTTGCCGGAGAGCACCATCTGCACGACGTCCGCCGTCTCGCGGTCGGTCACGCGCAGCCCGTCGACGAACGACGAGGGCTTGCCGATCTTCTTGAGCATGTCCGTGATCTCCGGCCCGCCGCCGTGGATCAGCACGACCTTGACGCCGACGAGCGACAAAAGCACGATGTCCCGCATGACGGCGTGCTTCAACTCCTCGTTGATCATGGCGTTGCCGCCGAACTTGACGACGATCGTCTTGCCGTGGAAACGCTTGATGTAGGGCAGGGCCTCGGCGAGGATGCCGGCTTCCTGGGCGGGGGTGAGCTGTGCGGTGTTGGCGGTC
>MWAC01000319.1 GCA_002068815.1 Firmicutes bacterium ADurb.Bin467
GCCGTGCGAGCCGACATATTCCGCCATCATCGGGTTGAAGTCAAAGCGAATGTTTGCCATATCGCAACCTCCGTTCATCGTATGTCCCCATTATAAGGATCCGCTGTAAACTTTGCAATGCGAAGACCGATAATTTCACCGTTTCCGCTGCCAGCAATTGCATTTGCTTTCGTTACGCGCATGTGAAATAATATGTATAGAAAATAAGGGGCGGAGTGCCGTCGAGCGGGCATAGACGGGCTTGTTTTCCCTATAGAATGCGAATGAGGAGGAGTGCAGAGCATGCTGTACATAGCGAGCCTCCTGCTGATCGGGCTTCCGGCGATCTTCGTCGCCGCGTGCCGGCTGTTCCCCGCGCTCCCGGATTTTTGGATGGGCGCGGTGTTTCCGCCGGTCGCGCGGTCCGTTTCGCTGGTCTCGGGCGCTGTCCCGTTCCCGGTCGCGGAGCCGCTGTTCCTCTTGGTCGCGGCGGCCGCCGTCTACCTCGCGTTCCGCAGCCGGCGCGGGCTGTGCCTGCTCTTGTCGTGCGTGTTCGCGGTGTGCGCGCTGTTCTGGGCGCCGGCGTATTTCGCGGCGCCTTTGCACCCCGTCTCCGGCGAGGCGGACCGCGAGGCGCTCTGCCGGGTCTCCGCGAAATTGATCGGCGAGCTGAACGAATACGGCGCGTTCTCGCTGCCGGAAGAGCTCGCGGAGGAGGCGCTCGAGGCGGCGGCGGAGGCCGACGTGCCCGCGAGGGTCGCGGCCGCGCCGAAGTTCGCGCGCTATCCGGAGTGGATGGAGCTCGGCTCGCTCGCGGGGCTGTACGTGCCGTGGACGTTCGAGGCGGTCGTGAACCCGGCGGCCGGCGCGCCGGGCGTTCCGTTCACCGCGGTGCACGAGTTGATGCACATGGGCGGCGTCGCGGACGAGGGACAGGCGAACATCGCGGCCTACATCGCCTGCGTGCGCTACGGCGGCGCGTTCCGCTACTCCGCGAAGCTCTGGGGGCTCAAGTACGCGCTGCAGGCGCTCCGCGAAATCGACGCCGCGGCGTGGACGGAGCTGATCGGAAATTTGAGCGACTCCGTGCGCGCGGATTTCCGCGAAATCAACGGCTTCGCGCTCGGCGGGAGCATCCGCAAGGGCCGCGCGGTCGAGGCGTTTTTGCGCATCAACGGCATGGCGGAAAAAACCGAAAGCTACGGCGCGCTCGCGAATTACCTGTGTATGGATTCATAGAAAACTGCGCACACTGAAATATCAACGACGATATTTCAGGGGGTCGCAAATCTATGAACGGTTTGGGAAGACTTTCGAGAGCGTTGAACGCGCTGCGGTCGGAGAGGGGCATGTACGCCGGCGCGGAGCGCGACGACCGCTCGCTGACCCGGCACATGCGCTCGCTCGCGGTCGAGCTGCGCGTGGACGGCCGCGCGCCGCTCGTCTGCCCGGCGTTTTTGCCGCGGGAGCTGCAGGCGCTGTCCAAGGAGGCGGGCGAGGTGCTCACCCAGAGCGCGTGCCCGACGCCGGTGCTCGAAAGGCTTCACCAGGACGCCCGGATCATGGAGGCCTGCGCCGCGCAGGCGCGGCTCGACGGCGGCGTCCGATTGCCCGCGGTCGGCCGCGAGCCGCGCATATTGAAGATCATGCGCGAGATCGCGTCGCTCGGCGACACGCATTTAAACGCCGACCGGCTGATGCTCGCGCTCGCGTCGTTCGACGACGTGCAGGCGCTGACGATGGCCGAGATATGGGCCGCGCCGACGGCGCTCCGCCGCGCGCTCGCCGAGGCGTTCTGCCTCAACGCGCGCTCGGTCATCGAGCGCGGCAGGGAGCGGTCCGAGGCCGAGCGGTTCGTCGACACGCAGGGCCGAGGCGCCGGGCGGTACCCGGACACGTCCGCGTTTTACGAGCGGGCGCTGAAATTGACCGTCGAGCAGGAGATACCGGAATTGCGCGCCCGGCTCGAGGGCCAGATCGCCAGGATGGGGGAGAGCGGGGAGAAGCTGATCCGCCTGGAGCACGAGGCCCAGGCGCTTTTGAGCATGCGCTTGGACAACCTCGTGTCCGCGAAGCGCATGATCGACGCGCTCGACTGGCAGAAGTGCTTCCGGGAGCTCTCGCGCACCGAGGCCGAATTGATGGGCGACCCGGACGGCACATATCCTAGGATGGACGACGAGTCGCGCTCGACCGTGCGCGCGCAGGTCAGCCTGTTCTCGCAGCGGCTCAAGATCGGCGAGCAGACGGTCGCGCACCAGGCGGTCGCCGCGGCGAAGGAGTTCCCGGCGGGCGACCCGCGCTCGACGGTCTGCTGGTGGCTCTACGACGACGGGGGCCGCCAGGCGCTCGTCGGCAGGCTCGGCATACGCGGCAGCGTCCCGAAGCTCGTGCCCGACCCGAAGGGGCACAAATTGATCTCCGCGATCATAACGCTCGCCGTCTTGCTGTTTATCGGCTACGCGCTGCTCACGAAGAGCTTCACGACGTTTATGCTCGGCATACCGCTTGCGTGGGGCGCGGCGATGATGGTGGTCGGCCGGATCGCGCCGCACGTCGTTCG
The DNA here is from genome assembly GCA_002068815.1 of Firmicutes bacterium ADurb.Bin467. GTDB lineage: Bacteria > Bacillota > Clostridia > Christensenellales > Aristaeellaceae > Pullichristensenella. Next base: position 2,543 of record MWAC01000319.1, read on the forward strand.
CCCGCACAGGCTGCTCAAGCTCGAGATCGAGCGCCTCGAGCGCGACCAGGCGGCGCTCGTCGTGATGCCGGCGCTTCTGAGCTCCACCGGCCGCGCGCGCGAATTGCTCGACGGGCTCGAGGCGCTCGGCTGCCTCGACACCGACGAAAACGTCCAGTACCTGCTGCTGGGCGACTTCCGCGACGCCGACACCGCGGGCGAGCCGGCCGACCGGGAGATTCTCGAGGTCTGCCGCGCGCGCGTCCGCGAGATGAACCGCCGCGCGGGGCGCGAGAAATACCTGTACCTGCACAGGAACCGGACCTTCTACGCGCCCGACCGCCGCTTCATGGGGCACGAGCGCAAGCGCGGCGCGCTGATGGAATTGAACCGGCTGCTGCTCGGCATCTCCGGCGCGGAGAGCGCGTTTCAGGCCGAGGGCGCGGCGTGCGAGCAGCTCTCCGGGCGCTACGGGCTCGTCGTGACGATCGACGCCGACACGCGGATGATCCCCGGCACGGTCCGGGCGCTCGTCGGCGCGATGCTGCACCCGCTGAACCGGCCGAGGACGCTCAACGGCGTCCGCCGGGGCTTCGCGATACTGCAGCCGAACATGGAGCTCGCCGCATCCGCCTCGACGAACCAGTTCATCCGGCTGTTCGCGGGCACCGGCGGCGTCGACGCGTACCCGGTGTCGGTGTCGAACCTCTACCAGGACTTCTCGGGCTCCGGCAGCTTCGCGGGCAAGGGCATCTACGACGTGCGCGCGTTCATGGACGCGCTCGAGGGGACGTTGCCCGACGGCAGGATATTGAGCCACGACCTGATCGAGGGCGAGTATGCGCGCGCGGCGTTCGTCTCGGACATATCGCTCTACGACGGCTTCCCGGAGACGTTTTCCGCCTACCTCAAGCGGCTGAACCGCTGGACGCGCGGCGACTGGCAGATTCTGCCGTACCTGTTCAAGCGCGGTCTCTCGGGGCTCTCGCGTCTCAAAATCTTCGACAACCTGATCCGAAGTCTCATCCAGCCGTCGCTGATGGGGTTGCTTCTGCAGGCGATGTGGTTCAACGTGCGCACGGCCTTCGCGCTGGGCGTGCTCTACGCGTTTCTGACGCCGATACTGCACCTGTTTACGGCGCGGTCGCTCTCATGGCGGCGAGCGGTCGTGGGCCTCGCGGCGCTCCCGGCGACCTCGGGCGCGCTGATGGACGCGGTGCTGCGCACGATCTTTCGGCTCGCGTTTTCGAAGAAGCACATGCTCGAGTGGGTGACCTCCGCGGACGCCGCGGCGGGCGGCACGCGCGTCGGCACGGCCTGCCGCGTCGGGGCGATATTGTGCATCCCCGGGCTGTTTTCGCCCGCGTGGGTGCCCCCGGCGCTGTCGCTCGCGGCGCTTTTCCTGCTGGCGCCCGGATTGATCGCAGACATGCAGACGACCTCGACCGACGCGCGCGGCTCTTTGACCGTGCGGCAGATCGGCGCGCTCAGCGAGCTCGCGCGGGACACCTGGCGCTTCTTTGAGAAGTACGTGACCGAGCGCGAGAACTGGCTGCCGCCGGACAACGTGCAGATCGACCCCGCGGTCGGGAGCGCGCGCCGAACCTCGCCGACGAACGTCGGGCTCTACCTGCTCTCGTGCCTCTCGGCGCGCGCGCTCGGGTTTCTCCGGGACAGAGAGATGCTCTCGCGCGTGCGCGACACGATGGACAGCGTCGAAAAGCTCGACAAGTGGAACGGCCACCTCTACAACTGGTACGACATCGACAGCCTCCGCCCGTTGAAGCCGCGCTACGTGTCCGCGGTCGACAGCGGAAACCTCGCCGCGTGCCTGATGACGCTCGCGGCGGCGATCGAATCGCTCGACAGGGAACTGACGGACAGGCTGCGCACGCTCGCCGCGGGCATGGACTTTCTCGCGCTGTACGACCCGTCCAGAAAGCTGTTCGTGATCGGCGCGGACGTCGAAAACGGGCGGCTGAGCGCATCGCACTACGACCTGCTCGCGTCGGAGTCGCGGATTTTGAGCTACGTCGCGATGATGCTCGGCCAGGTTTCGGTTTCGCATTGGAAAAAACTGGCACGGCCGTCGGTCCGGCTCGAGCACGGGCAGGCGCTCGTCTCGTGGAGCGGCACGATGTTCGAATACCTGATGCCGGAGATCTTCATGCGCTCGCGCGACGGCACGCTGCTCTCCGAGAGCAACCGCGCGGTCGCGCAGATGCAGGCGAGGCTCGGGGCGCTGCGCGGGCGGCCGTGGGGCGTCAGCGAGTCCGGCTACTACGCGTTCGACCTCCATCTGAACTACCAGTACCGCGCGTTCGGGCTGCGCGAACTCGCGCTGGGCGGCGGCGTGCGCCAGTGCGTCGTCGCGCCGTACGCCTCGGTGCTCGCGCTCGCGACGGTGCCCGGAAAGGTCGCCGACAACGTGCTTCGGATGCGCGAGCTCGGTTGGGCGGGCGAGTGCGGGCTCTACGAGGCGGCGGACTACGCGGCCTCGCGCCGCGGCGAGGACCCGAAGCTCGTCAAGAGCTACATGGCGCACCACCAGGGCATGATGCTCTCCGCGCTCGCAAACGCTTTGTCGGCGGACGCGATCACGAACCTGTTCGAGAGGATTCCCGAGGCGCGCGCGCTGTCGCTGTTGCTGGAGGAAAAGCCGTCCGCGCGCGTCAGGCTTCGGCGCAGGCAGGAGCAATTGCTCCCGGACGCCTCGCGCAGGCCCGAGGAGCGCACGTTCCGCTTCGGACGCGTCGAAAACCGGCTCGTCGACCAGCACATACTCGCCGGCGCGGGCGCGCGCGCGATTCTGACGGCGCGCGGGCAGGCGTTTTTGAGCCGCAACGGCGTGCTCGCGAACCGGTTCTTCGGAGACCTGATCGAGGACGGGGCGGGCATCGCCGTCTATGTGCGCGACCCGGCGAGCGGCCGGCTCGTGCCCGTCGCGGAGGACGCGTCTGTGCGGTTCGACGCGGGCTTCGCGCAGTTCGCGTCCGCGATGAACGACGTCGACATCAAGCTGACCGCGACGGTGTCGCCCGAGGACGGCACCTTGATACAGCGCGTGAGCCTCTGGAATCGAGCGGACGCGAACCGCGCGCTGGAGCTGACGCAGGCGTTCCCGGTCGCGCTGTGCTATCAGGCGGACTGCTACGCGCACCCGGCGTTCCAGAACCTCTTCGTCACCTCCGAGCGCCCCGGCCAGAACGTGCTCCTGTTCACGCGCAGGGCCGGCGGCCCGGGCGGGAGCCCGTACGCGCTCGCGGCGATGCTGTTCGGCGCGCGCGTCGAGGGTTGGGAGACCGATTACGGAAAGCTCGTCAGCCGCGCGGGCGAGATGGAGGGCGGCCTCGGCGGAACGCTCGGAAACACCCTGAACCCCTGCTCGGCGATCCGCGCGAAGGTGCAGCTGGAGCCGGGCGAGAAGCGGGAGGTGCACTTCGCGGTCGGGCTCGTGGAGCCGAGCGAGGTCAAGCGATGGGTAGACCGCAACGCCTCCGACGCCGCCCCCGAGCGCGCGCGGCAGCTCGCCTATACGCAGTCGCGCGCGATGCTCGGCTTCGTCGGATTGAACGCCGAGTCGCACCACCTGCTCGCCCGCGCGAGCGCGTTTTTGATCGACCCCCGGCTCTCCGCAAGGGCAAAGCGACCGGGCACCGGCATCGACGTTAGGCGGCAGGACCTCTGGGCGCTCGGCATCTCCGGCGATTTCCCGATACTCGCGGTGTCGATCGGCGAGCGCGCGCAGCTCTCCGCCGCGCGCGACGCGGTGCGCGCGCACGAGTTCTACCGGACGGTCGGGCTGTGCCTCGACCTCGTCTTGATCAACGACTACGGAAACGACTACGAGCAGCCGGTGCGCGACGCCCTGAAGGACATGATCGCGTGCTCGCACCTGCGCGAGCAGGTGGGGGTTCCCGGCGGCGTGCACGTGCTCGACAGCCAGCAGATTTCCTCCGAGCAGCGCGCGCAGATGCAGCGCGTCGCGGCGGTGTTCATCGACGGCGGCGCGGGCGCGGGCTTCTGGTCGCAGCTGCGGGCAATTCTCGGCGCGCTGGAATTCGGCGGGCGCGCGGCGTACCGGCCCTTGGAGCCGCGCGGGTTCAAGTTGAAGCCGGTCAAGCGCGAGTTCTTCAACGGCTACGGCGGGTTCTCGGACGAGGGCTACGCGATCGACGCGGCGGAGCCCACGCCCTCCGCGTGGTCGAACGTGCTCGCGCGCGACGGCTTCGGCGCGCTGATCACCGAGCGCGGCGGCGGCTTCCTGTTCGGCGACAACAGCCGCGAGTGCCGGCTGACGCCGTTCCGCAACGACCCGCTCGTCGAGGGCTGGGGCTTCATGCTCTACCTCGCGGACGAGAAGCGCGGCGCGTACCTCCGGCTTCTGCCGGGCGACCGGCCGATCACGCCGTTCCGCGCGACGCACGGGCTCGAAAAGACGCGCTTCGAGAGCGGCGCGGAGGGATTGGAGTTCTCGACGACGGCGTTCGCGCACCCGGACGAGGCGGCGCTGGGCCTTCTGTGCGCGTTCAAGAACAGCGGCAGCAAGCCCGCCGAGTACGCGGTCACGCTGTTTGTCGACTGGCTGATGGGCGTCGACGCGCGCGACGCGCAGTTCGTGCGCGCGTGGACCGAGGGCGAGGTCTGCCTGGCCTCCGGCGCGGCCCCGGGCGTCGGCTACATGGCCGCGCTCGACGAGCGCGCGGAGGCCGGCGCGGAGCGCGCGGCGTTTCTCGGCCACGGCGGCGCGATGCGCCCGGACGGGCTGTTCGAGCGCCGCGGCGGCGGGGGAGGCTGGGCGCTGAAGGTGAAGCTCGCGATCAAGCCCGGCGAGGAGAAAACGCTCTCGTTTGCGATCGGCCACGCGCTCGACCGCGCCGCCGCGCTCTCGGCGGTCGAGCGGCTTCGGCAGAGCGCCAACCCGCTCGGCGCGGCGCGCGCGCTGTGGGACGAGCGGCTCGAAAAGCTCAGGATCCGGACGCCGGACGCGGCGCTCAACCGGTTGATCTCGACGCTTCCGAAGCAGGTGCTCGACAGCCGCATGCGCGCGCGCGCGGGGCTCTATCAGGCCG
>MWAC01000320.1 GCA_002068815.1 Firmicutes bacterium ADurb.Bin467
CGAGGCGCATGATCGAGCGGGAGGCGCTCCCCCACTCCCGCCGGGTGTGCGAGGTCGTGCCCGCGCAGCTCGGCGACGCCATCGGAGACGTCGCCGCGCTGACGGTCGCGTGGAACGGATTGGGTCAGGCCCTGTCCTGAAACAGATCGTAGAGTACCGCCATCGCGCCGGCGCGGACCGGGGCGGCGGTGCAGCCCATGATGACGTCCTTCAGCCGGACGCGGACGCGTATGATCGCGCGCTCGTGCAAAAGCGGGTTCAGCCGGTTGAGTAGCGGCGCCGGGTATTTCTCGACGTCGCCGGTCAAAATGACCTGCTCGATGTCGTAGAGGTTCACGGCGTTGACGAGCGCGCAGGCCAGGTACTCGGCGGCGCGGTCGATGATCTCGCGCGCGGCGGGGTTGCTTTCGTCCCGCGCGAGCGCCTCCCAGGAGGGGTAATCCGTGCCCTCGAGCAGCGCCTGCGTGCTGACGTAGGTCTCGAGGCAGCCGATGTGCCCGCAGTTGCAGGGCCGCCCGTCGTGGCGGATCGACGTGTGGCCGAGCTCGCTGCCGAGGCCGTTCATGCCGCGGTAGAGCCGGTCCTGGATCATGACGCCCGAGCCGACGCCCTCCTCCATCAGCAGCAGCATGAAGCTCGAGACCTCGCGCGCCGCACCGAAGAACCGCTCCTCGAGCGCGCTCGCGTTCGTGTCCTTCTCGAGCATCGACTCCATGCCGGTCAGCGCCCGAATCCGCTCGCAGACGGGCAGGTTGTGCCACGCGGAGAAGTTCGGCGGGTTCAAAATCCTTCCGTCGAGGTAGTCGATCGGGCCCGGCGCGCTGACGCCGACGCCGAGTATGCGCCTGTCGTCGAGCGCGAGCGATTTCTTCTGGGCGGCGATGATCCCGGCGACCTCCCGAAGCACTTCCTCCGGCTCGCGACCCTTGATCGAGAGCGTCTGCTCGGCCTTCACGTTTCCGGACAGGTCGACGACGCCGACGTCGCACCGCTTGCGCTTGATGCTGACGCCGAACGCGTAGCGCGCGTCCGGCCGGATCGCCAACTGTATCCGCCTGCGCCCGCGCTCGCCGCGGTCGACGGCCCGAACCGGCTCGATCAGCCCCGTGCCGATCAGCTCGTCCACGATCTGCGTGACGGACGCGCGGGTCAGGCACGTCCTCTCCGACAGCTCGACGCGGGAAACCGGCCCCAGCCGGATCTGATTGAGGATCAACTTTCGGTTCGACGCGCGCATCACGGATGCGTTGGTCGCGCGCTTCATCCTGACACCTTCTCTCTCGATCGTCGGCGTGCGGCACCGTACCTCCGCCCGCCGACACGCAAAACCTGCGGTTTTGCTGATCCCTCTCCCTCGATCGTCGGCGTGCGGCACCGTACCTCCGCCCGCCGACACGCAAAACCTGCGGTTTTGCTGATCCCTCTCCCTCGATCGTCGGCGTGCGGCACCGTACCTCCGCCCGCCGACACGCAAAACCTGCGGTTTTGCTGATCCCTCTCCCTCGATCGTCGGCGTGCGGCACCGTACCTCCGCCCGCCGACACGCAAAACCTGCGGTTTTGCTGATCCGACCTCATTGGAACATCATAGCACAAATCAACCCTTCTGAAAAGGGAAAACTTCCCGGTTTTTCAGGATCGCGTTGACAGGGCGGCGGAAAAGGCATATAATTAAGACAATTAACAAATATCTTGCTACCGGAGGATCGCATGGAATTGCTGAACGCGCCCTTGGACCGGGGGCCGGTCAGGGCGGTGCTGTTTGACTTCGACGGCACGATTTCGACGCTGCGCCACGGCTGGGAGGCCGTCATGAAGCCGCTGATGCTCGAGGTTCTCTCCCCCGCAGGCGGCCCGTTTGAGGAAATGGTCGATCGGTACATCGACGAATCCACCGGCATACAGACGATCGCGCAGATGAAGTGGCTCTCCGAAACCGTCCGAAGGCTCGGCCTGCGCGCGGAGGACCCCTGGCACTACAAGGCGGAGTACAACCGGCGATTGATGGAGACGGTCGGCGCGCGGCTCCGCTCGCTCGAGTCCGGCGTTCTCAACAGAGAGGATTGCCTGATCGCGGGCAGCGAGGCGTTTCTGCAATCGCTGCATGACCGCGGCGTGCGGCTCTATGTCGCCAGCGGGACCGACCATCCGGACGTCGTGCGCGAGGTCGCGGCGCTCGGGCTCGAGGGCTACTTCGATCTCGTCGCCGGCGCGCCTACCGGCAGCGAAAACTGCTCGAAGGAGGCCGTCATCGGCCGCCTGCTCCGGGACGAGGGGCTCACCGGCGGCGACTTCGCGGTGATTGGCGACGGCAAGGTCGAGATACGCCTCGGCCGTGAGGCCTGCGCGCGCACGGTCGGCTTGGCGACCGACGAGGCGAGGCGGTCCGGCGTCGATCCCGTCAAGCGCGAGCGCCTCATCAAGGCCGGCGCGGACGCGATCGCGGGCGATTTTCTGGATTTGCGGGCATTGCTCGACTTTCTCGGGCTTCGGTAGCGGAGGAAAACACATGGACAGAAGGAGCATGGCGCTCGATTTTTCCGGCATCCGGACGCTCTCGGCGACGGAGCGCGTCAACCTCGTGCGCATCGACAACCTGAAGCGCCCCAGAATCTACGAGCCGCGGCCGTGGGGCGGCGCGGACTTCGACGAGCTCGTCCGCCGCATCCAAATGGCAAAGGGCGAGGGCCGCGAGATCATCCTCTCGATGGGCGCGCACGTGATCAAGTGCGGGCTGTCGCCGTACCTGATCGAGCTGATGCGCGGCGGCTGGATCACGCACATCGCGGGCAACGGCGCTTCGAGCATACACGACTTCGAGCTCGCGTACCTCGGCGGCACCTCCGAGGACGTCCCGACCGCGATCGAGGACGGCACGTTCGGCATGTGGGAGGAGACCGGCCGCTGGATGAACGAGGCGATTCAAAATGGCGCAGCCGGCGGGCTCGGCTACGGCGAGGCGCTCGGGCGATACATCGACGAGCACCCCGACCGCTTCCCCCACCGCGCCGACTGCGTGCTGTATCAGGCGTATACGCTGGGAATCCCCGCGACCTACCACGTCGCGCTCGGCACCGACATCATCCACCAGCACCCGACCGTGGACTTCGCCGCGATCGGGGCCGCGAGCGGCGTCGATTTCCGCAAAATCTGCTATTCTGTGTCGCGGATGGACCGGGGGAATCTACATGAACTTCGGCTCGGGCGTCATCGGCCCGGAGGTATTTTTGAAGGCGCTGTCGATCGCGCGGAACCTCGGGTACCCGACGTACGACATCACGACCGCGAACTTCGACCTGATCGACTTAGGCGACTACCGCCGCAAGCTCGGCTACGGCGACCCGCAGTACTACTACCGCCCGCGCAAGAACATCGTCAACCGCCCGGTCAGCCGCGGGGGGATGGGCTGGCACTTCACGGGCGACCATCAGGACACGATCCCGGCGCTCTACAACCTGCTGACGAAGGGGTGACGCACATGCTGACGGACATCAAACCCCTCGCGCGCGATCGGCTCGAGGCGCTCTTGTCCGCCGTCGACCGGGCGGACGTCGCGCTGATCGGCGACCTGTGCCTCGACGCCTACTGGGAGGCGGACATGAAATTGAGCCGGCTCTCGCGCGAGACGCCGCACTATCCGCTGCCGATCGTCGAGGAGCGGCACGCGCCGGGCGGCGCGGGCAACGTCGCGTGCAATCTTGCGGCGTTAAAACCCCGGAGCCTGTCGGCGGTCGGCGTCGTGGGCCTCGATTGGCGCGGCGACCTGCTCGTTCGGTCGCTCGAGGCGCGCGGCGTCGGCTGCGGCCTCGTCGTCCGGAGTCCGGAGGTCCCGACGAACGCCTACATAAAGCCGCTGCGCCGCGGCGTCTCCGAGGTCGTCTACGAGGACCCGCGGCTCGACTTCGAGAACCGCGCGCCGCTGCCGGCGGAATGCGAAAGCCGCGTGCTCAATGCGCTCGGGGAGGCCGCGGCCCGGGCAAACGTCGTCTGCGTCAGCGACCAGATGCGCTTCGGCTGCGCGACCGAGGCGGTGCGCGACCGGCTGTCGGAGCTTGGGCGGACGGGCAAGACCGTGATCGTCGACAGCCGCGACCGCGCGCACCTGTACCATAACGTCACCGTCAAGCCGAACGAGATCGAGGCCTCGCGCGCGTTCTCCGACGGCCGGCCGCTCGACATGGATGCGTTGATTTCACTCGCTGCGGAACTGTATCGGCGAAACGGGCGGCTCGCGCTGATCACGCTGGGCGACAGGGGCTCCCTGATCGCGGACGGGAGCGGCGTCTCGCACTGTCCGGCGTGCAGGGTCGAGCCGCCGATCGACTTCTGCGGCGCGGGCGACTCGTTCCTCGCGGCGCTCGCGTGCATGCTCTCCATCGGGGCGTCGCCCGCCGAGGCCGCGCAGGTCGCGACGCTTTCCGCCGCCGTCTGCATCAAAAAGATCGGAACGACCGGCACCGCCGCGCGCGAGGAGATTCTCGAGGCGTGGGACATGTATTGGAAGGAGTAGGATCCATGCGGGAACAGCTTGACAGGGCGGTTGATCTGCTGATTGCGTGCTTCCGGAGCGGCAACAAGCTGCTCGTCTGCGGAAACGGCGGCAGCGCCGCCGACAGCGCGCACATCGTCGGCGAGTTCGTCAAGGGATTTTTGAAAAAGCGTCCGCTTCCGGAGGAATGGAGCGCGGCGCTCGGCGGCGCAAATCTTCAGATGGGCCTGCCCGCGATCGACCTGACCGCGCAGGGGGCCGTGATCTCCGCGATACTCAACGACCTAGGCGGCGAGTGCGTATACGCGCAGCAGGTGCTCGCGTACGCGAATCCCGGCGACGTGCTCATCGGCCTGTCGACCTCCGGAAACGCGAAGAACGTCGAGCTCGCGATGCGCGCCGCGAAACTCAGGGGCGCGGCGTGCATAGGCATGACCGGGCTCGGCGGCGGCAGGCTCGGGGCGCTCTCGGACATCCTGATCGAGGCGCCGGAGGCGGAGACCTATCGGGTGCAGGAAATCCACCTCCGGCTCTACCACGAGCTCTGCGCGCGCGTCGAGGCGGCGCTCTTCCCGTAGAACCGCCATCTCGCATCGATCGACCGGCCCCTTTCGCCGATCAAAGAATTGCATCACGGCCGCCCGCCCCCGGGCGGGCGGGGGAAATGTGCGCAGATTTCGAATCTATATGGAATATTGACTTCCCATAATGCGACGCATTTGATAAAATCAATGTGATAGCGTCAAAACGAAAGGGGAACATTCCATGCAGCCGGTGGAAATCATCAGTCTGGTGCTGTTCGTGGTCATGTATGGACTCATGCTCGGGGTATCGAAATACCGCCCGTTCTTCTCCTGCGGGGCCGCGCTGCTGTTCATCCTGATGGGCCAGATCCCCTCGCTGGGATTCTCCTTTCAGCCGAAGGACGCTGTCGCGGCGATCGACTGGAACGTGCTCATGATGATCGCCGGGACGATGGGCACGGTGTTCCTGTTCATCGACTCGAAGATGCCCAACCGCATGAGCGACGCCATCATCGCGAGGATGCCGAACGTCATGTGGATGACGGTGGCCATCTCGCTGTTCGCGGGCTTCGTGTCCGCGTTCGTCGACAACGTCGCGACCGTCCTGATGATCGCGCCGGTCGCGCTCGCGATCTGCAAGAAGCTCGGCATCTCGCCCGTGCCCGCGATCATCTGCATCGCGATCTCGAGCAATTTGCAGGGCGCGGCGACGCTCGTGGGCGACACGACGAGCATATTGCTCGCGAAGGCCGCAAAGCTCGACTTCGCGGACTTCTTCGTGGATTCCGGGCGCGTCGGCATGTTCTGGGTCGTGCAGGCGGGCGCGCTGCTCTCCGGGCTCGTGATCGCCTTCATGTTCCGCAAGGAGAAGAAGCCCATCAACACCGAGGACCGCACGCCGGTCGAGGACGAGGTGCCCGGCATGCTGCTGCTTTTGACGGTGCTCACGCTGATCGCCGCCTCGTTCATCCCCTACAAGGACACCGCGGCCCCCGGGCAACTCTACAAGCCCGACATCACAAACGGCATCATCTGCGTCGGCTATTTCGCGATCGGCCTGGTCTACGAGGCCGGCTTTCAGAACAAGGGCGCGCTCGTCAAGACGTCGATCAAGGAGCTCGATTACTTCACGCTGTTCCTGCTCGCCGGGCTGTTCATCGTGATCGGGGCCGTCGAGAGGGCCGGCCTGATTGACCGCATCGGCGGGATCATCGCGGCGATCGGCGGCGACGGCAGCCGCGGAAGCATCTTCCTGATCTATACGGT